>NZ_JBOFKN010000177.1:0-56491 GCF_051657365.1 Paraclostridium sp. | reverse complement strand
ATCTATATTACCATTTTTAGAAGTTATACTTATATCATCAGCTTTAACACTATTATCATAATCTTTCAAATCTAAAAACTCTGCATTATTATCTTTTAAATAATTTACCATTTGTTTTAAATAGTTTATATTCATATATGGATGAAAGAAAAATCCACCTGTATATCCTCTAACCATAGAAAGTTTTTCAAAATTTTCTTTTAGTATATCTATGCTAAAATCATTTCCATTTTCTATATAACCTAGATTTTCAGGTATTAACATCTTAAAATTCTCACTATCTTTTATTATGTATGGAAAAGTACTTGTAGCGAAGTTTTCATTATTATTTTGATATTGTCCTACATATGTAGAAAAATACTTTTTAAGTTCTCTATATCCATCTTCATCCATAGCGTAGTGTGGAGCTTCGAATGCAAGCGGATAAATGCCATTTTCTACACATAATCTAAGTCCACTAAGTACTCTGTATTTTACATAAGTATTTATATCATCATCTATAGGTTTATCTTTTTCCATATCCCAAAATTCATAACCTTCTCCAGATATCTCCCTATCATCTAGAGAGTGCATATATCCATGTAATACAACACTTCCACCTCTATCTTGCATATATTTTATCGTTTCAACAAACTCTTTATCTTCTTCAAAAGTGTTTATTTTACCACTTTTACTATCTATATATGCTGGTATTAATGCTATCATAAAAGGTATATTTTCCTCATACAAATAATCTGCTATTTCTCTTAAATTCTTTTTATCTCTAAACATATGGACATCTTCAATTCTTACAAATACTTGCCCTTTTTTAAATTCTTTAATATCATAAAAGTCATTTAATGTATCTTCAAATATAAAAGATTTTCCTACTTTATAGTTTGATATGAAATATAAATTTTTATCTTTTAAAACATAAGGGTATTCATTATAAGAATCTTTCATTGTAGCTAATACTTGAACATTTTTATTTTCTATATTAACAAGATTAAAATAATCATCTCCTACTATTGATATTTCTTTACCTTTATAATTCAATTTATTTATACTATTTATTTTTTTATCATAAGTTATATCATATTTATTGCTTGAATTTAAAAGATTTTCTACTCTATCGCCCATCCAATATATTTTATTAGTGTAATTAGAAAGATCAGAAATTAAATCTACATTACTTATTTTATTATCTATATTTATCACAAATATAGAATCATAGTTTTTCAGCATATCTTTTTTATAATCATTTACATATACTTTATCAACTTTATTATTAAATTTATAAAGAAGTTCATTTAAGTGGTTTACTACATTTTCATTAAAAGAAAATGTCTTTTGATTTTCATAGACTATTAGACTACTTCCTTTGATTTTATTATCTGCTAAAGAAATATTAAAACTTCCAATTATTAATAATAAACTTAAAAATAATCCTGTAACTTTTTTATACATCATACTGAATTTCCTCTTCACATAAAGATTTAAATTCTATAGGATTTTTAATACTATCCTTATATTCAATCACAGCTATCTTAGTATCTATATCAACATAATATTTGCCTTGGTTTACTTCTAAATTTAATTCATTTATTTTTGACTTTATTCTCTCTTTTACAATCTTAGCTCCATCTATTGGAGTATGCGGCATTACAATTGCAAGCATATCTTTATCAATATAATATCTTTCATCTTCTCCTCTTGTAGCCTCTATGATTATATCGCTTATACTTTTAATTAATTTATTAGTTTTTTCTTCCCCTATTATCCTTTTAATTTCTTTGTAATAAGGAAGTTTTATCATCATTAAAGTTAAGTTATTTTTATGTCTTCTCGATTTGCCCATTTCTTTTTCTAAGGTTTTATAGAAATGCTTTATATTTCCAAGTCCAGTAGTTTCATCCACCATAACTAAATGTTTATATTTAGTTTCAAGATCTTCATTAATTTTCTGTAATTTCAATATATTACTTGATAATTTTCCACTTGTCATACATATTATTGGAATACTTACCATCCATACATAAGAAATATAGTTTATATGCATATTAAAAAATGTATTATTATAAAATACTAAACTTGCATATAAAAATACAGTAATAGACGTTATTATAAGCCCTACTACCATACCTCCAGTATATGTTGTTATAGCTATTAAAAAAGTTATTCCTAACATTAAAAAATCCATAAAAATATATTCATCCGTTTTGGATATAAATAAAATAAATACTATTATAAGTATTTCCATTAATAATGCTATTATATAGGAATCTATCTTTTTAGATACCGAATTCATCCATTTTCCTCCTTTTTTATTTATATACTTGTATATATTTATTAATTATACCCTTTTTCGTCATTTTTCAACACTGTCAATTTAGCTTAACTTTTTTATTACATACAATTAAAAATTCCATCGGAATATTTAGTAATAAATTTAAATATAGTTTTCTTATTCAAAAAAAAGAATGTGATTAACACATTCTTTTTTTATTCAACTGGTAATACTATAGTAAATTTACTTCCTTTTCCAATCTTACTCTCTAGGTATATTTCTCCACCATGAAGCTTAATAATATCTCTCGTTATAGTAAGCCCTAATCCACTTGAATTTTGTATTTCTTCATTAGCATCTACAACTTGTCTAAATCTATCAAAAATAATTTTTTGATTTTTTTCATCAATACCAATTCCATTATCTTCTACTGATATCATAACCTTCTCATCTAAGTCTTTAATTACTATCTCAATTGTACCGCCTTCTGGAGTAAATTTAACTGCATTGCTTATTAAATTTTCAATACATCTTTTTATTTCATTTTTATCAAAACTAACTATTTTTTCTTCCACTTCAGGATCTATAACAATTTCTATACCATTACACTCTATATGATTTTTAAGCCTTAATGCTTCATCTTCTATAACTTCAACTATGTCTTGTTTCTCCTTATTTAATTTGTATTTTCCATATTCTATTTTTTCTATATCCATTAAATTTGTAATTAGTTCTAATAATCGCTCTGAATTTTTTTTAATGACTCCCATATGGTAAGCTAAGCTTTCATTACCTATACCTTTTTTATTCGAAATCCTAGTTATTAATTGTTCTGTTGAAGAAATTACATTTAAAGGAGTTCTTAATTCATGCGATAAGTTTACGAAATAACTGTTTTTATTTTTCTCTAGTTTTAATACTTTTTTAAATAATTCTTCATTTCTTTCTATTTCATTAGTGAGCGCTCGTGTTCTTTTATTTACCATAGTATCTAATAGTTTAACTTTGTTTTTATAATATAAAATACAAAATATTACTATGACTATATAAATAATCAAAGCTGTTTTACTCATCCAAAATGGAGGTTTTATAGTAAAATCAATAGTTTCTTCTTGTGACATTGCTACATTGCTATTTAATGCTTTTAATCTTAGTGTATACTTACCTGGTGATAAATTTACTAAAGACAGCTTATTACCTTTAAACTCTTTAAACTCTCTATCTATTTTGTCTAATTTGTAATAATACTTAGTTCCCTTTACATTTTTATAATAAGGTAAAAACATCTCCACATTTATATTATTTTCATAATATTTAAACTTCAAATTCTCTATATTATTGTATTTTTTTTCATTTACATAAATAGTTTGGATTTCTAAGTTAATATAATTCTTTTTCTTTTGTAACTCTTCACATCTAAAAGAATTTAATCCATTAGTTCCTCCAAAGAAAATTTCATTATCATAACTTAAGTGAAATGACTTTCCATTGAATGCTCTTCCTTGCAATCCATCTACAATTCCGAAATTAGCAAACTCATTTTTATCACTATCAAATTTTGATATTCCATAGTTTGTACTAACCCATATATGATCTTTCTTATCTATTATAATCCCATAAATAGTATTATTAGGGAGTCCATCTTCCATCATATATCTTTCAAATTTTTCAGTATCTTTATCAAATTTATTCAGTCCAAAATTAGTGCCTATCCATAAGTTGCCCTTGCTATCCTCTGAAATGCTCTTCACAGAGTTATTACTAATAGAATTTGTGTCATTACCTTTCATTTTATATAATTTACTTTTATTAGTCTTAGGATCCAATTTTAGTAACCCACCATCTAAAAAATATCCAATCCAATAAGTTCCTTTGCTATCTTTATATAAACACCCATTAAACTTATCTTTTATATGAAATCTATCTTCTATAATAGATAAGTCTTTTATTTCTCCAGTTTTTATATTTAATACAACTACACCTTCTGTAGTCCCTAACCATACATAATCATTATCATCTATTAATATACTTCTTACATTGCTTTTTTCAAGTCCATTACTTTTATCATATTTTTTTATTGTATTATCTTTTTTATTAACTATATTTACGCCATCGTCTGTAGATATAAATATTAAATCTCCATTTCCTTCTATATCATATATGTTATTGCAACTTAATCCTTCTTCCGTCGTCAAATATCTAATCTTGTCATTTTCTCTATCAAATATATTTACTCCAGTAGATTTAGTTCCTATCCACAATAAACCTTCATTATCTTTATATATTCCACTTACCATATTTTCAGATATAGAGACTTTATCTTCTATGTCTCCATCGTGCTTATAATATTTTATATTATTATTTGGCTCAAACATACTTATTCCAGAATATGTACCTAACCATAAAAGCCCAGTGCTGTCTTTCATTATACAGTATAGGTTATTATCAACTAAAGCATTAGTCTCATATATATCCCTTTGATATGATCTAAACTTATTTTTTTTAATATTATATTTTACTAGACCTTCATCTGTGGCTATCCATAAATCTTTTTTATCATCTTGTATTATATCTCTTACCGATAATACTTTGTTGCTATATGGAAGTGGATACTTTTTCAACTTATTATTATCTAATTTATATAAATTTTCAGATTTTGCACCTATCCATACATTATCATCACTGTCAAAATATATTTTATAAATATGTAAGTCATTTTCATTAGAATCTTCAGTTGAAATTTCCTTAATTTCACCATTCTCTTTATCTAATTTGTATAATCCAGTTTTAGTTCCTATCCATATATCGCTATTTTCGTCTTCTTCTATTGCATAAATACGCTTACTTTCAAGCTTATCTATATCTATATTATATTTCCTAAATTCATCTTTGGTTTTATCATATATATCTATTCCATTAGATGTTCCTATTATTATATCTCCTGACTTTGATATAAGTATTGTATATATATTATTATTAGATAAATTACCACAACTTTTACCTTGATAATAATTACTTATAGTATCATTTTCAGTATTTATTTTACTTATCCCACCTATCGTAGCTACCCATATGTTTCCTTCATTATCTTCTTCTATATCTAGAATATAGTTATTTACTATACCCTTTTCCTGATCTTTTTTTTGTGTATATATCTTAAATTCATACCCATTATACATATTTAACCCGTCATTACTACCAATCCATATACGGCCTTTACTATCTTGCATCAAAGCTTGTACCGTTCCTTGTGATAATCCATCATCTATAGTTATATTTTTAAAATTTATACTTTCCTGAGCATTTGAAGTTGTAGTAATCCCTAATAAAAATAAAACTACTGACATCAATATCTTCACATAAAATTTTTTCATAATATATTTTTGCTCCTGTGTAAAATCAGTATATATCATCACTATATATACTTTCTGTATAGTTAATTATTTTGTTATATTTTAATTTTGAGTATTTATCACTTATAAGAGCGTAATTTGAAAGTTTATTTCCAATCCATTTAGTATGTAACTTATTATATATTCTAATTGATCCTAAAAATATGCGACAATTGGGACAGGTAAATATATGATGTAATTTTTTATATTTTCCATTAAATACGGTATCCATATTATAAGCTCTTATTTTATAAAGCACCTGTTCGTTACAATTTGGACAAATGTAATTAGATTTATAGTACAAAGAATTCTTTTTTAAATACTTAGGGGAGTTACTATTTTTTATTAAATCATCAACTTCTTTTATATTATCTATTGAGTTTATCCAATTAATTTCTTCTAAAATTTTTTTATGTATATCTTCTATTTCATAATTATAATTATCTATATAGTTTTTATCTATGTTCTCTTCTTCAAAGTAACTATAAGAATTCATTATTTTATTTACCGTAGTTTCTTTATTGTTTAATGTATAATTAAATTTACTATCACATTTAGCTTTTTTTAAAACCTTACCTCTTAAGCTTGAGTATATATCTATTATTTTTTTCGTCATCAAACTCCCCCTTTTGACAAATTTATTATTAATACGAGTATACACTTTTGTATTGTTTTATTTTGTCGAAATGCGCAGTTTATGTAATTTTTTTCAGAATTTTAAAAAATATTATCAACTACTTATATCAACTATGAAATTCATTCCATTTTATTCCTTTTTTGTTTACGGGCTGCTTATCAAAATTAATAATTAATAAAAAAGCTACCTTATCAAAAGTAGCTTTTTTATTGATTATTAATTTCTTCTACTATAGTATTATAATAAATTCCATTTATTGATATGCCATATAATCTTTGATTAATAACTTCAAACTTTTTAATATTATTTTTTATCTCATATATCTTATTTTCATGCTTTTTAAGTTTCCTATGAGCATCATATATATCAATTTCTTTAAAGCTTATAGTATTTCCTGGTTTAGCTTGAGCTAACTTATACAAATCAATGCTAATAACATTAGCAATTTTCGTGTATCCACCAACTGTTTGCCTATCAGCCATCATAATAATTGGATTTCCGTGTCCCGGAACCTGTATAGCCCCAAATGCTATTCCATCAGAAACAATATCTGCTCCATCTATATGATTAATTTTATTCCCATCTAATCTATATCCCATCCTATCACACTCGTTAGTTATACTATATTTTGAAGTAAATAACTTTTTTATATTTTCTTCATCAAACATATTATCTTGTGGACCTCTTATAGCCCTTAAAACTATATCGTCAGTAAAATTTGGAATATATTCTTTTGGAAGTATATAATTTACATTAACTTCACTTTTATGAAGCTTTACATAATCTCCATCTATAAGTTCTCTACCTTCGTAACCACCCAGTTTAGCTTTCACATAAGTGGATTTGCTACCCATAACCACCTCAACATCAATTCCTCCACTGAAAGCAATATATGTTCTACACCCTGATTTTATACCCGAAAAAGTTAATATATCCCCTTTGTTTACTATATAACTTCTATACATATCTATTTCTATTCCATTTAACATCGGTCCTAAATCCCCACCAGTTATAGCTATCCTAGTTTTATCCTCAAATCTTATACTAGGCCCTATTATAAGCGCTTCTATACAAGCTTCATATTCATTATTTCCTACCAATATATTAGCAATTCTCAAAGAAAAATCGTCCATACCTCCAGAAACAGGAACTCCAAATTGTTGAAATCCAATTCTAGGTCCTCCTTGAACTAAACTTAAAATACCTTTATTCAAAACTGTAAATCCCATCATTTAGTTCCTCCTTCATTAATATATTTTCATATTCTGTCTTATTTATAGGTACAAATTTGACATAGTCCCCAGCACTTAATAATATAGGTCTTTCTTTATTAATATCGTATAATTTAATTGGAGTTCTTCCTATTAACTGCCATCCCCCAGGACTATCTATTGGGTATACACCAGTTTGTTTTCCTGCTATACCAACAGAACCGGCAGGTATTTTGACTCTGGGAGATTTTAATCTTGGTGTTTCTATTTTGTCATCCATCCCTCCAAGATATGTAAACCCCGGAGTAAAACCTAACATATATACCAAGTACTCACATTTACTATGTATATCTATAACTTCTTTAATTGATAAATTGTTATGACTTGCTACATTTTCTATATCTGGTCCAAATTCACCACCGTACAAAACTGGAATTTCAATTATATTTTTTTCCAATTTATCTGTAGTTTTTATTTTTTTTTCTAATTTTTTTATCTCTAATACAAAATCATCATACTCTATTTTTAAAGGATTATAATTTATCATTAAAGATCTATAAGTTGGTATCATTTCATCTATAACACTAGTTAAATTAGACACTTCAATATTTTTCATTAAATTTATAACTTTCCTATTTATAGTTTCATCTATAATATCACCAAACTCTACTACTATAGATTTATCCCCTGCTAGTAAATATCTAGTTTTCATATCTTAGCCTCCTAAAACAAATTTCTTTAAAATAACTTAGTTATATCTTGTAATGAGATTACTCCTCCAACAGCAGTTACTATAACTACTATAATTCCTAATATGAATAACCACTTAGGATGCTTATACTCGCCTACTATAGATTCTTTTCTAGAAGCTATTAATATAACACCTAAAGTTATAGGAAGTATTAATCCATTTAAAGAACCTGCTAAAATAAGTAAACTTGCTGGTTTTCCTATTAATGCCATTATTAAAGTGGATACTAAAATAAATAGTATTATAAATTTATTTTCATGTTTTTCTATAAAATGATGAAGCGTTTTTATAAATGAAACTGAGGTATAAGCAGCTCCTATAACTGAAGTGATACTCGCACACCATAAAACTAATCCAAAAAACTTATATCCAAGTTCTCCTGCTCCAAATTTAAAAGCTGAAGCTGCTGGATTTTCAGGATCTAAACTTACCCCTTTTGAAACTACTGCAAATACAGCTAAAAATAAAAATATTCTTACTATAGTAGCTACACTAATCCCAAGTATTGATGAGTTTGTTATATCTTTTAAATTCTCTTCTCCTGTTATGTTTGCATCTATTAACCTATGTCCTCCTGCAAAAGTTATATATCCTCCCACACTACCACCCAATAATGTTATAATTGGAAATATTAAACTTCCTGGATTTTCCGGCATAAAAGTTCCTTTTATAACCTGACCCATATCAGGTCTATTTATTATAGCTACATATCCTACTACCAATATAACTATAATCGCAAGTAACCTTGTGAATTTATCTATCACTGGTCCAGACTCTTTTATTAAAAATATAGCTATGGCTATAAGTCCACAAACTATAGTAGATATTGTAATATCTGAATTAAACATAACATTTACTCCAAGAGCTGCTCCACCTACATTTCCTATATTAAATGCAAGCCCTCCTATTCCTACAAGTACTGCTATAAAATAACCTAGCCCAGGTAAAACTTTATTTGCAATATCTTGTCCTCTAAGTCCTGATACCCCTATAACTCGCCATACATTTAGCTGTGCTCCTATAAAAAATATAGTAGCTATTAATACAACAAAACCAAAGTTAGCTCCATATTGATTTGTAAATGTAGCTGTTTGAGTCAAAAAACCTGGACCTATAGCCGATGTGGCCATTATAAAAGCTGCACCCATTAATGCAGTTATATTTTTTTTATTTGTCATAATTATCCCCCCAAACTTATTTTATAACTTCACTTATACAAGCTAATTCTATATTTTCTTTTAAAAGTGCTTCTTTTATATTCTTTACAAACTCTATAGCTTTTGGATTATCTCCATGTACGCATATGGAATCTGCTTTTATATCTATATATTTTCCATCTATGCTTTCAACTTTATTTTCTTTTACCATCTTTATAACTCTTTTTATAACAAGGTTAGTATCATGTATAACTGATCCTTCTATGCTTCTTGATACCAAAGTTCCATCCCCGTTGTAAGCTCTATCTGCAAATACTTCACTAGCTACTTTTAGTCCAACTTCTTTTCCTGCATCTATCATCGAGCTATTAGCTAAACCTAGTAATATTATGTCTTTATCTACTTCATATACAGATTCAGCTATAGCTAAAGCTAATTCGTAATCTTTAGCTGCCATGTTATAAAGTGCTCCATGTGCTTTTACATGTTGTATTTTTTCTCCCTTTGAAATTGCAAAAGCATTCAATGCTCCTAACTGATATTTGATATAAGCTTTTGCTTCTTCTTTGGTTATTTTCATTTCGCGTCTTCCAAAACCCATCAAATCCATAAATCCTGGGTGAGCTCCTAATTTCACATTATTTTTTATTGCTATTTTTGTGGTCTTATCCATATGTATTGGATCTCCTGCATGAAATCCACAGGCTATATTTGCAGATGTTATATGATTTAATATTTCTTCATCCATTCCTATTTTGTAACTACCAAAACTTTCTCCTAAATCACTATTTAAATCTACCTTGTACATTTTTACTCCCCCCAAATATAAATTAAAATTGTATATATTTATTGTCCTATTTTAATTTTATGTATAAAAAAATAATGGTATGACTTAAATTAAGTCATACCATTATTTTTACTGATACATATATGATTCTCTAACATATATAATAGCCTGTTTTCTATTTTTGCAGTTTATTTTCTGTAATATATTACTTACATGTTTTTTAACAGTATGCTCTGTTATATACAATTTAGTTGCAATTTCTCTGTTGTTAAATCCTTTTCCTAGTTCTTTTAAGATATCCAACTCTCTTTGCGTTAAATTATAAAAAGCATTATATTTTTCACTTTTCATTCCTAAAGTTACTAAATCACCATCATAATATTTTTTACCTTTTATTACCTTATTAATTATATATAAAAATTCATCCTTATCAGAACTATCCACTGTATATCCATCTACTTTACATTTCAATGCTTTATTAAATAACCTAGCATTTTTATTTAAATCAACAACTAATACCTTTATATTATTATACGATTCTTTTAATTTTTTTATAGCTTCTAACTCGTATTCACTATCAAAGTCAGTCTGATTGCTACTTAAATCAATTAATATAAAGTCTGTAGCTGGTAATAAATTCAAATCTATTTCTTTGACTGTACTTATACACTCTATATTTTCATTTATAATAACTTGATCCACTATAGATTTTAAAACTTCTTTCATTATAAAAGACTTAGATATTATTTTTATGTTCATAAAATCCCCCTTAGATAAATAAAAAACCGGCTATAAATATATAAATATATAATCTACATTTATATATAAAGCCGGTTGCACCACTTACTCCATATACTCCAGGTGCCCAAATAAAGAGTATATTTCTTAGTATCTTTTCATTATTTTTTTTACTACTTTCTTACTACCTTCTTGCACTATAAATAATATCAACAATGTTATAAATATTCAATAATTTTATAACTTCAAATATCGATAAATTATGTCTTTTTTGTCTTTTTTGCAACATTTTTCATTATTTTTTCTTATTATTTAATTTTTATTTATAATTATAGACTAATATACAACTATATATTTTTATTACATAAAATTATATCTCTTCTATTTTTTAAATTTAATTTTGATAATATGCTACTTATATGTTTTTTTACTGTAAATTCAGTTATACACAAATTATTACCTATCTCAATATTACTAAGTCCTTTACAAACTTCATCCATAATTTCAATCTCTCTATTTGTTAAGTTTGTAAATTTTATATCGTCTTTTTTCTTTATATAACTTTCAATTAAATCACTATCATAAAACTTCTTACCTATTTTAATATTATCTATTATATAGTTAAATTCATATTCATTATTTATTCCACAGATGTATGCATCTACTCCTGATTTTATAGATCTAATAAGCAAATTTTCATTCCTATTATTATCTAAAATCAGTGTTTTTGTATGCGATTTATAACTTTTAGAATTCAGTAGTTTTTCTATTTCTAATATATTATAACTACCATCTATAAATACAGTATCGTAGTTATTTATTTTAATAGTTTCTATGCAATGTAAATCCTCTATTGTATCTATATTAACTACATCAAAATGTTTCTTTAGTAATATATTAATAGCTTCCCTTGCTATAAAATTTTTCATTATCATCAATACATTCACAGGATATATCCTCCATCTTTAATTTTAAAATAAATATACCAACCAGTATACTTTGGTATATTATACTTTAATCACATAATTCACCCTTTAGTATCAACCTATGACTTCCTATATATTTTGGTGTACAGGTTACTAGTGTTATAATTTTTTCACCATCTATAAAATCTAACACATCAACTTTATCTGGAGTAACTACATTAGAATTAGTTACCTTATATCTATATGAACCTTTACTTGTGTGCATGTTTATATAATCTCCAATTTTAACTTCGTCTAAATTACTGAAGAATTTATTATACGTATAGGCTCTATGTCCTGCAACAGCAAAATTACCTTCTTCTCCAGGCATTGCCGTATTTTCAAAATGACCTACTGCATATTTTAATGTTTCATTATCTGTTCCTTCTTCTACAACTACTTTTAAATTAAGCTTTGGTATTTCTAATATACCAATTATACCCTCAGGTATATTCTGTGTAGTTTCATCTTTTGTTTCATTTTCATTCAGCATTAAGGTTTCATATTCTTTTACCATATCATCGTTATTTTTATTTGTTTTATAGTTTATATAGACTACTGATGATATTATTAATAATCCTACTACTATTAATAACTTACCTATAATTTTTTTCATAATTTCACCTTTTAAGCTTCTTTGTAATATATGAAAATAAATATAGCTAAAGCTATCATTTCAATTGCGATTATCTTTGGATCTGATAAGAAATTATTTATATATCCTAACTTAGGTATATGAAATTTTACTTCTCCTATTATATTATTTTTTTGTAATATATCTGCATCATCTATATTATTATTATCACCTTTTGTTATATACCCACCACTGCTTTTTTCTATTATTCTATGAGTCACTACTACGCCTTCATTATCTACAAAAGTCACTATATCATTTAATTCTATATCTGTTTTATTTTTATGCTTAACTACTACCATGTCTCCTGGATAAAACTCCGGTTCCATACTACCTGATAATACGGTATAGGTTCTATATCCAAATATATTGAATAATTTATCAGATTTAGATGTTAATGTGTTTAATATTATTAATGCTAAAAATACTATAACTATGTAATATAGTATTTTAGATGATTTTTGTTTTATATCTTCCATATATATTCTCCCCTGTCATATTTAAAAGTGGCATCTAATTAGATACCACCTTTATCATATATTTATATTTCTGGATTTTCTTGAGTATCGATATCTGTCTTTTCCTGCTCTTTTGGAGGTTCTATTAATTCAGGTTTATTTGGAACTTCTTCAATAGGTTTTTGTTCTATCTCTGGTTCACTCGGTACTTTTTCAACTGGTGATTGCTCTATTTCTGGTTTACTTGGTGTCTCTACTACTGGCAGTTGCTCTATTTCTGGTTCATTTGGTATCTCTACTACTGGAGGTTCTATTATTACTTCTTCAATTGAAGGTTCCTCTAATTGTGAATCAATGATTATACTTGATGGTTCAAGTGTTGCTTCCAAATTATGTGGATTAACATTCTTATCATATCTAAAGTATATTTTAAATTCTTTTGATTTTACAATTTCCCCATTGCTATCAACTATACTTATACTCATATTAAGAATATTATTATTACCATAACTTTTATTAAGTTCAAATTCCATATCATTTTTCTTATCTATTTCTAGACAATAACCTTGGCCACAATTTTTATTCTCATGCTCAATTTCAATATTTGAAAATTGTCCAGTACTATCTATATACTCAAACTTATATTTAAATCCATCTGGTAATTTTTTTAATCCACATTTAATTTCAATTTCATCTGTTTTGCAATGTTTTTTACAATTTTCATTTTCTGGGCAATCCTCAAATTTAACATCATCTAAATCTAAGTTAATATCAGGTATATTTTTTATTTCGTCCATACTAATTGTATTTACTTGTGTTGCTATATCAAAAAATCCTTTTTCCGTTTCAGTTTGAGTAGCTTTTACTATGAGTTTAAATTTTGCTACTTTATTAGACATACTATCTGATAACTCGGTATCTGATTTTATTTTAGATTTACATAAAATACTTTCATCTTTATTTAATTTAATTTTATTTCCATCTAAATCTACTAGTCTAATTGACTCTCCATCTAATAAGTCTTTTAAGTTTTTCTCTATCTTTAGTATTTCAACCCCATCTTTGTTATGAATAATAACCTCATAAGTTAATTTACTTAACTCACTATCATCCATGTTGTTTGATGTTAATTCCTCAAACTTTATACTTAAATTTTGTTTTAAACTTCCTTCATTTTTTATATAAAATTCTTTATATTCACTATCTGGTCTTTCCTGATTTTCTTTTAAACCTTCTACATTTAAACCTTCACTAATACTTACATCTAAATTTCCCATTTCTATGTTTAAATCATTTGATACCATTTCCTCATCAGCAAAGTAAGCATAAGTATCTAAACTACCACAAGTTCCTATACCTAATGCTAATACGATACTTGTCATACTAGCTTTTATAGCTTCTCTATTTTGTTTTCTTTTATACTTAAGTCTTTTTAATCTACTCATGTTTATTTCCTCCTTTATCTGATGATTCTTTCTTGTTTAGTACTAATCCTGTACCTACTACCCCTACACCTATGGCTATTATACTTACGGAGTTTATTATTCCACCTGTTTGAGGTAATTTACCACCTGCTGGCTTATTGATTCCAGATCCAGTACTCCCGTTATTGCCGCCAATACTGTCTCCTGAATTATTATTGTCATCTTCACTATCCGTTTCTCCACCTATACCAGTATCAGAGTTCACTTTATATCCCACACCTATACTGAATATATTTTCAAGTGCCTGTGCCTCATTTACCATAGATTCATCCATATCTATAGTCATATTAAAAAGTTCTTTTCCATGTTGTTTAACTTGAACTTCTCTAGATAAAACTATCTCTTTATTTTTTAATAAGTTGTCTAAGCTATCTTCAAATAATACTTTATCATCATAAGTCAACTTTACTTGACTATTTTTAGATTTTTCTTTAAATTCTTTATCATTTATATCTATACTTTGATTAGTTATATAGTTTTTAGACGACTTCAACTCTATATATATTCTATCTATATCTATAGTTTTTTCTGTATTATTTGATATATAAAAATCTTTAGATTCAATTCTTC
The DNA here is from genome assembly GCF_051657365.1 of Paraclostridium sp. Classification (NCBI taxonomy): domain Bacteria; kingdom Bacillati; phylum Bacillota; class Clostridia; order Peptostreptococcales; family Peptostreptococcaceae; genus Paraclostridium; species Paraclostridium sp. The sequence goes on along the minus strand of NZ_JBOFKN010000177.1, from coordinate 41,441 downwards.
CTGGATGCCAATGTCCATCTTCATGTATAAATATAGGATCTATACTTATAGCTTTTGTTTTATCATCTGCATATGATATAGGCATTGAAAGTAAAATTGCTATTGAACTAATCGATATTATCTTATATATTGTTTTTTTATATAACATTATTTCCTCTCTTTCAAAAAAGCACCCTTATATAAATAAGAATGCTTTTTTATTTTAACAACTATTTATAAAAAATGTCATTAATTAATAGAACTATTTTGCTTCTTTTTCATGTATTTGTTCTGCAGTTATTTCAAATACAGATGATAATTCATTAAAGTTAAATGTTGGCTTTTGATTTTGGTTGTAACTTCCTTCTTCTCCATATGCTCCTCCCATATCAGGGTGTATGTTTACATTTATAGCAGTCTCTATAGATTGACCTGGTGCTAAAGTTTTTCCATTTAAATCTCTAGTAAGTGTTTCACCTACTTTTATAGTATCTGGTATAGCTCCAATAGCATTTTGTTCAACAGATAATTTTTGATTTAATGATCCATTATTCGTAACAGTTACCTTCTTTAAAAAACTATCCCCAGGCTTTACATTTGTAAATCTATCATTATTAGTTGAATTTTCAGATTCTGAATCTGAATTTTCTAATGTCCATTCGCCTTCTACTACATCAACATTTAAATTCCCCATTGTTATTACTAAATCGTTGTAAGCCTCTGCTTTGTCACTAAATAATGCCTTAGTTCCTGCAAAAGTTCCCCCTACTAATAATGTAGCTGCTAATGCATATGCTATCGTTTTATTCTTTTTCATTATTTTATTCCCCCTGTTTATTAACTTTTTTATTTTTCAAATTTTGTTAACCACAATATATATATTAATTTATTGAATAAAGAAAATATATTACCTTAAAAACCCAAATTTACTAACCTTATATAATTAACTAATTAGTATAATATTTATAAAATCCGCATTACTCTTTAGTAGTATTTTTCTTTCTCTTTTAGTGGAACGTTCTGCTTTTAATATAGTTATTGACCTAAATTAAAGTATAAAAATAGACTCTTTTAAAAGAGTCTATTTTTATACTTTAATTTTTATTTAGAATAATTTTTAAAACTTTAATTCTCTTACTGCTTCTCTTGTTAATATAAGTTTATTTTCTATTTCTTCTAAATTATTTTTAGCCATTCCAATAAACAACATATCTATTACTGCTAATTGTGATATTCTTGAACTCATTGCACCTTCTCTTAGAGATTTCTCTACATATGGTACTTTTAATGTTATATCAGACATAGACTCTAGTAAATTATTTACACTAGCTTTTGTTATTGATATCACCGGAACTTTATTTTTATTCGCATTTTCTACACATTTTATTACTTCTTTCGTACTTCCTGAATAAGATATAGCTACTGCTACATCTCCTTCTTCCATTAATATAGAAGACGTTATCTGAAGATGTGTATCTGTGTGAGCTATACACCTTTTATTTATTCTGCTTAATTTATAATAAAAATCCATACCTACTAACCCAGATACTCCTACGCTGTAAATATATATGTTTTTTGCTTTTATTAATATATCTATAGCCTTTTCAAGATCTTCTTCTTTTATCAATTTAACCGTTTTATCCATAACTGCATCTATGGAATTTTTTATGCCATAGATTATATCTGTAATTTCAAGCTTTTTATCTATATATTCAAATCCTGTATTTTCTTTACTTTCATTTATACTCATAGATAAATTAAGCTTCATTTCATTCAAACTATTAAATCCTAATTTTTTTGAAAATCTAATCAATGTTGCTGCTGAAGTGTTTGTTAAATCACCAATTTCTTTAGCTGATAAATTTATTATACTTTCTTTGTTAGAAAGCAAATACTTAGCTATTAGCTTTTCTCTATCTGTAAAATTTTCATAATTTTGTTTTATATATTCTAAAATTTTAAATACCTCACTTTCTAAAGTAGAACTTTTTACCATCTTTTATATATTTTAATAGATATAAATCATTCTGTAAAATAGATGCTACTTTATTAGTTCTAAAATCTGCATCTTGATCTGTTTTTAAAATTTGAAGCTCTCCCATATATCTTTTATATCCTTCGTTATCAATTGTTATATCTCCATATTTTTTATCTACGGTATTTAATGGCTTTATTTTTTCTCCATTTAAAATCAATCTACTTTCACTAGCTCTTATTGCATCTCTTGCTTCATCACATCTTGAACTATATACTTCATTTAATAATCTTTCACAGACTTCATCTTCTATATCTATATTTATTCTTAATCTTATTGCACCTAAGTTTAAATTTATTAATGATCTTAGCTCATATTCACTAGGTAGCGAATCGCCTATGAACACACAATCATTTCCAAGTGCAAACAAGTGGTTACAAGCATCTGATACATCCATATTTCTATGATCTTCAAGCGTCGGTAACCCATCCTTTAGTGGACTTCTTTTTCTATTATTTGATTGAATAAAAGCACAAATTTTTATATTTTTTTCTTTTAGTATCTCATTTTTCTCTACCATACACTCCTCTGAGATACCAGTTCCTATTCTTGGATAAAAATTATGCAATGCATCCATATTTGCATAATTTGGATTAAACTTGTCTAACTTATTAAAAAACTCCTTAGTTATAGTGGATGCATTTAACTGAATTTGTATCCCATAGCTGTTTTTACTCATCGCAGCAACCTCTTCCTCAGTGTATCCAAAATCTATCCTAATAGTCTTTACACCCATCTCTTTAAGCCCTTCTAAATCCATATTTTCAAGATCTAAAAACTTAAAAGTATTAGGAGAAATATCACTTATTATATCCATATCATATTCCTTAGCCAAACTAAAAAACTCCCTTACTTCAACCTTCAACACCTCATAATCAGCCTCAGGAATATGCAAAGAAGTAAAAATTCTACTAAATCCTAATTCATGCGCATCTTTTAACAACTTTATATTCTCATCCTTAGTATTGTCTAGTCCAAAATATATTGAAAATCCAAAACTCATCTCATCTTCCTCCTAATATTATAAAAGGACTACCATTGTTTAGCGAATGAGCACCAAACTATGATCAGTCCTTTGTTATTTTTTTATTCTATTGGATCTTCGAATCCAAGCATTTCTGTAAAGAAATATCCTCCTATATAAGATACTAATACTCCTATCAAGAAGACAAACATTTTCCCATCAGCTATTAATAACGCTAGTGGCAATCCAGATACTCCAAGTGCTACTGCTCCCACTTTGAAAAATGCCATTACAGCCCCACCTATTCCTGCTCCTAAACAAGCTCCCAAGAAAGGTTTTCCAAGCGGTAATGTTACTCCATATATTAAAGGTTCTCCTATTCCTAAAAATCCTGGTACTAATCCATTTTTAGCTGTTTCTTTTAATCTTTTATTCTTTGTTCTTCTTAATACAGCTATTGCTGCCCCAACCTGTGCCATACCTGCTGTTGCTAATATTGGAAGTAATACTGTCGATCCTGTGCTTGCTATTAAGTCTGCATGTATTGGTGTTAAAGCTTGGTGCATTCCTGTCATTACTAATGGCAAGAATAATGCTCCCGATACCGCTCCTGATAGTACTGATACTATTATATTGCTTGATGCTACTGTATTTGCTACTACCATTCCTATTGAATCTGATATAAATCCACCTACTGGTTGTAATACTAATAGTGCTACTAAAACTGATACAGTTAATGTTACTAGTGGTGTTATAAATAAATCTAGGACATCTGGAACTACTTTTTTACATGCTTTTTCAATATAAACTGCTAATAATACAACTAATATTACGGATATTATTCCACCTCTACCTGGTGTTAATGTTGTTCCAAATAAGTTTATATTAGCTAATGCTGGTGATGATAAAATACCTCCAAGTACTCCACCCATCATTGGCATTTGTGATCCAAATTCTTTTGCTGCATTTACACCTACTAATACTGATAATATAGCAAATACTCCATTACCTATTAATCCTATTATCTGTGCTAAAGTTGTTGTCGTGTATACTTCGCCTAAATATACGCCCGCTATATTATTCACTGCCAATACTAACCCACATGATACAAATAATGGTATCAATGGTATAAATATATTACCTATTTTTTTAAGTACATTTTTAAATTTAGTGTTATTTTTTTCTTTTAATTTTTCTTTTGTTTGTTTTATTGCATCATCACCTAGTAATACTTTTTTATCTATTAGTTTATTTAATTCTTCTGTTATTTTATTTACTTTTCCTGGTCCATAAATTATTTGTAATTGACCTTCAGCTTTAACAACTCCCAAAGCTCCTTCTGATTTTTTTAGTTCTTCCATTTTTACTTTTGAGTAATCATTAATTTCTAGTCTACAACGAGTCATACAGTTTTGTGCTGAAATTATATTTTCTTTTCCACCAACTAATTCAATTAAGCCTTTTGCTATTTCTTGATTTGTCATTTTTATTCCTCCTATATATTTTTTATATATTTTGTAGAGCCTTTGCTATATATCCTTTATTTGAATCTAGTATTTCTTTTGCTTTTATTTTTTCTAAATTTGATAAAATCATAAATATTGACAGTTTAACATCAAAGTCTGTTTTGTTTAAAACTTCTGTTGCTTCATTTATATTAATACCTGTTGCCTCACTTACTATTTTTTTTGCTCTTTCCACTAGTTTTTCATTTGTTGATTTTACATCTACCATTAAGTTTCCGTATACTTTTCCCATTTTTATCATACTTCCTGTTGATAACATATTTAATACTAACTTTTGAGCAGTTCCTGATTTTAATCTTGTAGATCCTGTTACTACTTCAGCTCCTACTACTGGTGATATTGATATTTTTGCTACTTTTGCTACTTCTGAATCTGAGTTACATGTTATCGATACTGTTAATGCTCCTATTTTATTTGCATATTCTAGTGCACCTATTACATATGGAGTTCTTCCTGATGCCGCTATTCCTACTAATGTATCATTTTCATTTAAGCTTTTTTCTTTTAAATCTTGTATTGCTAATTCTTTTGAATCTTCTGAACCTTCTTTTGCTCTAAATATAGCTTCTTGTCCTCCCGCTATTACTCCTTGTACTAAATCTTCTGATACACCATATGTTGGAGGACATTCTGATGCATCTAATATTCCTAGTCTTCCTGATGTACCTGCCCCTATATATATTAGTCTTCCACCTTTATGCATCCTATCTACTATACCATCTATTGCTTTTGCTATTTGTGGTAATTGTGTTTCTACTGCTAGTGCTACTTTTTTGTCTTCGTTATTTATTTTTTTCACCATTTCTAGTGTACTTATTTTATCTATATCTAATGTGTTTTGATTTCTACTTTCTGTTGTTAGTTTTCCTAAATTTAATTTATCCATTTCTTGTTCCTCCGCTTATTTTTTATATTTAAATGTATTTATGAATTCGTTTTCTTAATTATGAATTTATAATATCATTTTTAAAATATTATTTCAATATATTTTATATAAAAAGAAATATTATTTCAGAAAATATTTTTTATCCTTTGATTGGTTAGAATTCGTATTTATGTTAAAATATATATATGCAGCTATTTAATATATTTTATTTTGGCTGCATTCGTATTTGTGCTTCCTACGATTTTATAAATTTTAAAGGAGGTCTATGAAAAATGGATCATCGGTTGAGAAGAAGTTATAATATGCTTATGCTGTTACTTTTAGGCATAATCTGTGGTATATCAGGTGCTTTACTCGATACACCAATATTAACGCCTGTATTGTTTACAGGTTCTGCTTTGTGCGGGCTTATACTTTCAGGGTTAGCTATTTCTTCTGTTGAAAAAGGTTTAAGTAATTAAATTTTCGAATTAAAAAAGCTGTTTCAAAGTGATTTAATATCACATTGAAACAGCTTTTTAATATTTCTTATTTTAATTTAAATTCATGCCAATTACCGTCTTCTACTAATATAGTCTCATTATTTTTTAAATAGTTTTCATTAACGAAAATATACACTCCTATTGTTTCAAAGCTTCCATCTTCGTAAAATACTTCTTTATCTTTACGTTTATACATTATTTCATTACTACCATCAAAATATTTTTCCAGATAATCTACAGATTTTAATACACTTCTTTGTTCATTATCCTCTATTTCAATTACCTGTCCATATATCTTATTATCTCCTTCTACCACTGCTGGGCATTTTTTAGAAGGAAGATGATACATGTTCCCATGAGTGTATGCTTTTTTATGTGATATTGCATATTCTTTAAGATACTTATCATAGTTATGGTAGTCTTTCATAAGTGTTCCATATACAAACATTTTAAATTTCATTTATTTTATCCCATTACTCTCATTAATATAATTTGAGCAACTAACATTATTAAAGCTATTGGCAATTGTTTTTTTATAACTCCATATTTGTCTTTCATTTCGAGTATGGCCACCGGTACTATATTAAAGTTTGCAGCCATTGGCGTCATAAGCGTTCCACAGTATCCACTTGTTAATCCAATCATACCTATAACATTTGGATCCAATCCATATGCTAGTATGAATGGTATTCCTATTCCTATTGTTATAACAGAGAATGCTGCAAATGCATTTCCCATTATCATAGTAAATAGTGCCATTGCTACTGCATATATTATTATTGCTACTGTTACATTTCCTTCTGGTACTACATTACTAACCATACTTGCTATAACATCGCCAACTCCTGCTGCTGCAAATATAGCCCCTAGTGATGCTAGCAATTGTGGAAGTATTGATAGTGGTCCAACTGATTCTAATAATTTTTTACCTTCTGTTGGTATTGCACTTAACTTATCTTTAGACATTATTAGTATTATTATAGCTGATACCAATATACCAAATCCCATACCAACTAAAGCTCCTAAATCTGGTAATACTATTCCGAATACCAAAGCTAAAACTCCCATAGCTAATGCTGGTATAAATATTTTATTTCCTATCTTATCTGCCATTTTTCTTTTGTATTCTTCTGGTACTACTTTGTTTATTCCTGGTGCAACTTTATTAAGTATTGGAGGTATTGTCATTAAAACAACTAATACTCCAGATATTTCACTTGGAAGGAAGTTTCCTAATCCTAATACAGCTGCAAGGGAAAACCAAAAAACTGCTGTTCCTACTTTATTTTTTTGTCCTTCATCTTTTAAAGCTCTTGCGCCTACATATGCAGCCATAAGTCCACATGCTATGTATATAATTTCCATTATAATATCTTTGCTAGTCATTAGTTTTTCACACCTGCCTTTTTCTTATACTTTTTCATAATTTTCTTATCTATTATCATAAAGTATATACCTGATACTATTACTGCTATTAAAAATACTGGTATCTCTGCTTTTACTGCTGACACTGGGTCTATCTGATAATTAAATGGTTCTAGGGTACTTTTTACTAATAAGACTCCCGACCCTGCTATAAATAATACTTGTCCAAAGAACCAACTTATATTTTCTGCGGCACTATTCATTGCTTTAATTGTATCTTTGTCTTCTTCTTCTAATTTAGTTCCATGTTTTTCAACAGATGCTTCTGCCATAGGGCATATTACTGGTCTGATAAATCCTGCAACACCTCCGAAACTTACGTTAAAAGCAGCTAAAGCTCCTCTTATAACTGTATATCCTATTGCTATTAAACCTGGTGTAGCTTTTTGCATTTTTGCTATTAAATCTCCTGCGACTTGTTTTAATCCGTTCTTTTCTAAAACTCCAACAACAGGAAGCGTGATTATAAACATAGCCATATATCTATTAGCTACAAATGTGTCCCCTAGTGTAGCTAGTATTTCTGGGATGCTCATTCCACCTACTAAACCAGTAACTATACCAGCAGCCATTACTATAGCTATAGCGTTTAACTTTAGTGCAAATCCCACTACTATAATTAAAATACCGATTAATTTAATCATATGAAATCCTCCTTTTATATTTTTTATTTAAACCTGTATAGGCCTAATTCTTATGTCTTTTAGTAAAACTTCTTTTTCATTTTCTATAACTTCTCTTTTTCTTTCAAACTTAGCATTATACATCATATCAATAGTTGCTATATCTGATAAGTTATGAGTTTTACTACACAGTTCAAGATAATCTCCTTGTGCAGTTTCATCCGATACTTCAGTGGTCCAATCAACTGCCGTTATCCAAGGATATCTATGAGATACGTGCCAAGAGTTTTCATCAACTTTATATGGTATCCAATAATATATTAAATCCTTGTAGTAGTTTGCAGGGAATAACTTAGGCATCCATTGATGAGCATATTTCTCAAATCTATTTTGCCAATCCATATTCCACTTAGTTATTTCTTCATCTTCGTTTATATAATCACTCACAACATCTTGTAGAGCTTCACTGATTAACTTATTTCCTGGATACCTTTCATCATCTAAGTACCAAAAGTATCCGTAAAATAATGCTCTTGGTAACCAAAATCCTTTAAACCAAGGAGATGTATATCCTGAAAACTGTTGATCCCATTCATGTTTTGGAACTCCATGATTATCAACTAATATATCCGGTAACCACTTATACCATAATTTAGTTAATGCTCTACTTTCTGTATATTTACTATCTTCTTTGAAGTATTCCCTAGCAAATTCTTTTCCCACACTATTGAATCTAGCTATATGAAACTGCCATTGTGGGTTATCCTTTTGTAATTCGTAGTGAATATATCCCCCATCCACATTTTCAAAAGGAATCATAACTATATTTACTTTATCTAAATACTTTTTATAATCTTCATTTGAAAGTATTTGTTCTATAAGTAAAAATGCTGAATTTGTACTAGATACTTCATTTGCGTGATGCCTATTGTTTATCTGAAATACTGGTTTATTATTTATAAGTTTATTTTTAGAAACGAAACTTGATTTGTATTTTTTCACAAGTTCTATAGCATAAATATCTCTTCCTTGATAAGATTTAGATGCTCTTAAAATATTTATTCCATCTACATTTCTTAACTTATTTATAATTTCTATATATTCATCATATCCAATGACTCTGTCTTGAGGTATATCTATATCTTTTATCCCAATAATATTTTTAACCTTTTCATATTTATTTGCATTATTAATATAAATCTCTTGATTATCATGTCTTATAACCAAAGTATTGAAAGCATAATTTTCTTTACTAATTTTTTCTTCAAGTTTATTTATTTCTTGTTTTATATTATTAAATGCCTTGTTATCCCCCACTATATCTACATAAACTTTATCTATTTCATTATTTTTTATATAAATCTCATTGATATATAATTCTAATCCTAAATCCCCATAATTAACTGTATTTAAAACTTCCAAGGTAGCTTTCATATATGTTCCTTGTCCATTTCGTTTGTTTATAATAGGAAGTATTAATCCTGGCTCATCTAATACTTCATTAACCGTTCTAAGCCCTAAAGTTTTAAAGAAATCTAATCCTGCAAAATATATATCTTCATGAAGCGCACTTAAAACAGATATTATATCTTGTCTTACATTTAATTTATAATCTGGTTCACTAGTTAAAATATCTAGTTTTAAAGTATTAAAAAATGGCTGTTTTTCTTTTGTTGGATTCCCTTTTGTTTTATCTAATATGTAAGTTTTACAATCATTTAGTATTTCATCTTGATATGCATCCCATATTTTTTCTACATCTGTTTTTATAATTTTATTTATTATAGTTTCTTGATTTACTTTAACTTGTATAAGTCCTGTATTAGGATGAACTTTACCTATATCTTCAAATCCGCTTAAATATGGTCTTTCTGAATATATAACATCAAAAGTTTCACTTAATACGACTTCTCTATATTTGTTATAAACTACAAGTTCATAGCTATAATCTTTATCTTCTAAAATATCAAAGTTAATATTATCTCTAGAAATCCCAAGCTCACCTTCCATTAAATCATCTATTGGAAATAATTCTTGAACTAATCTTATTGGAAGGTCAAAAAACTTATCAGGATTATCTTTTCTAGATGCATCAATATTTGGAATCGATCCATCTTCATCATCCCATTTAGTTTTTCCTTTTGGCAAAAATGGCTTGAATTTTATATCAATAGCGCTTATTTCTTCTGTATTCATATTACATTTTATTTTAGGAACGATTTCTTCCATTATCCAACTTAAACCTTGTTTGTATGAGCACAGCACACTACATTTTACTAATTTACAACCTTTTGATTGAACCTTATTTTCTATATACTCTTTTAAATTATCTCTTATTTCTTTTTCTTCACTTACTAAAACTTTTATTTCAACTTCATCCCCAAAGTTCAAATTATCTAATAGTTTCTTGTTCAATATATGTTTTACTTCATCAACTTCCCATTCAAAATTAAATTCTTTTTCAAATATTATTTCCTTGCTAGGTTTTTCTTGATTTATCAATAAAACTTTCAATTCATTTTTAAATTCTTCTAAACTCACTTCATTAGGTTTTATAAAGTATTCATAGTTTTCACAAAAGAACTTTGATACTTCTAAAATTTCTTCTTCTTTTCCACCTATAATAAGAGCATTTTCTTCTTTTATAAAAACTATATTAGAGTTTTTATTATTTAATTTTTCTCTTAAAAATTCATCTCCGATATATATATTTATTTTACCAATTTCTAAATTTGCATCTTTATTTGTAAAACCTATTGAACTACTACAACCTAGACTGTTTAATCCTAATATTGTTGAGATATTACAAGCTGCTATAAGTTCATTATCATTACATTTTTCATCTATAATGATTTGGGCATTTATATAATCTGGTAAAAAATCATTGTCTGTATCAAGTAAAAGACCTTTGTTTATATTGTTTAAATCAGCTAAGTCTTTTATTTCATAAAAATTTTTTTCAAATTTCACTTTGCTTTCTTTTAGATTTTTATTGTTTATGGAAATTGGATAATCTTTTGAGTTAATATCAAATTCTTCAACTTCATTTTCTATATCTATTATTTTAACTATTGGTAAATCTAGTGCTGTACTTTCAAATCCTATGATATTACACAAGTTTATAGTTTCTATTTTTTCATATGTACTTGCTCCTCTAGGTATAACTACATATCCATTTAGTCCATCTACTTCATTAGTGTCTTTATCTATATTAAAAAATTTATTTTTTATTAATAAACTTTTTAAATTATCTATTAGCATATTTCTCCTCCGCTTATGCTTATATCTTCCTTATACATAGTACATGCTTCTATTGCTAGTTCTAATCCTTTAACAATTTCATCTAATGACATATATGCCATGTTTCTTTTATCTAGAACTTGACTAGTTGTGTATGGTATATGTATAAATCCACCTTTTATATTAGGATATTTTTTATCTATCATGTATAAAACTCCATACATTACATGGTTACATACAAATGTTCCAGCAGTATATGATACAGATGCAGGTATACCATTTTCTTTCATATGTTCTACCATAGCCTTTACCGGTAAACTTGTTATATATGCAATTTCTCCATCCACACGAACAGCTTCATCTGTCGGCTGATTTCCTTCATTATCTGTTATTCTAAAATCATCTATATTTATAGCTATTCTTTCTGGTGTTATATCAAATCTTCCTCCCGCTTGTCCTATAGATATTACTATATCCGGGTTGTATGTTTGTATTGCTTCTTCTATTGCTTTAAGTGATTTTTCTCTCACTGTAGGTATTGTTAGCTTTATTATTTTTGCTCCATTTATTTCATCTTTTAATCTTTTTACTGCTTCTTCAGCTGGGTTGATGCTTTCTCCCCCAAATGGATCAAATCCTGTTATTAGTATTTTCATTTTTTCCCCTCCATTATTTTGTAAAAAAATATTTATATATATAATACAATTTTTGTAATAATTTGTAAATACAAATTATTCTTTATTTTCCGACAATTATATTTTCTTGTTAAAATTATATTTTATTTTAACAAAAAGAAGTCTGAAAAATTTTTAATTATTCTTCAGACTTCTTTTTTATTTTTAATTAATTTTATTTATTTGTGTTTAATTGAGTTATTGTATATCCCATATTTTCTAGATTTTTTAATATATTTTCATTTCCAAAGAAATGCATTGTACCTACTGATACTACATATTTATTTTTTTCTTTTGCTAAAGTATCTATTTTTTTAGCCATATTTATATCTCTATCTTTGTACTGTTTATCATATGATTGTTGATCTTTAGTATATAATTCATTAGCTTTTTTATCCATATACTCAAAATCTCCTTTTATAAAGGCATCCATATCTTCATTCATACTTTTTGTTGTACTTTTTAGTGTATCTGTATTATATGTATTTATAAAGTTTTGTAAATCTTTTGTTGATTTTTTAAGTATCTCAAGTTGAGTCTTATTGCTTTCTAATGATACTATTTCTTTTTTATCTTTACTAAATTTTTCTGCTATAAATGAGTTTAAAGATGTTCCCGTAAGTCCTGCTTTCTCTGCTTCTACTTGTTTTACTAAAGATAAAAATCCGCTAGGACTTAAGTCTTTAACATCTTTATATTTTAAATTTAATGTTTCTAACACTTTATCTAACTTAGTTTGTTCTTCTTTTGTTAGTAAATCTTTTAATTCGCCTTTTTCTAAATATAATTCTTTTTGTTGTTGTTCTTGTAATTCTTTTACTGTTTTTTGATCTGTAAAGTTTATTTCAAGTGCAAGTGCGTTTGTATCTTTTAATATGGTTTTCATCTCACTGTTTAAGTAATCTAAATTTGGCTTACTTGGCTGCATTGATGCTACAAGGTAAATGCTGTCGTCTCCTTTTTTTGCTTCCCAGAAAAAACCATTTGTAGATATTGATGGTTTTTCTTTTGCTGTCTGATCTTCAGTCCTAGGTGTACAACCTACACTTAAAGCTAATATCATAACTGGTATTGTCATAGCTACTATTTTTTTTAAGATTTTCACAAAAAATCCTCCCTTGTTTTTATTATGTCCTGTCACAATTGTAACACGATATAAAATAACCCTTCAAGTTTTAAGTTGAAGGGCTTTACTTATATTATGTGTATTTTTTAACTTTTTAATTTATTTACTTTATAGCCTTTATCCTCTAGTTGTTTTATTATACTATCTTTTCCAAAGAAGTGAAGAGTTCCCACCGCTATTGCATACTTGTCGTTTTCTTTTGCTAATTCATCTATTTTATTGGCCATTTTTATATTTCTATCTTTTAGTATCTTATTATACTTCTCTTTATCCTGTTCATATTGATTATCTACTCTCTCCTCCATAAACTTTGAGTCACCTTTTATAAAAGCATACATAACTTCATTAACATCTTTTATATCAGATTCTATTGTTTTTGCATTAAATACTTTTATAAAATCTTTCAAATCTGAATTTGTCAAATTAGTTAATTCCTCTTGTTCTTCTATAGCTTCGAGTGATACTATTTTCTTCTTATTTGAATTGTATATATTTTGTAGATACATATCTGATGTAGTTCCCGTATACCCAGCTCTGGTATATATTTCCGATGTAATTAAATTTAAAATAGCTTCTGGAGTCAGATTTTTTACATCTTCATATTTTAAATCTAAAGACTCTAATATTTTTTCTAATTTTTCATTTTCAGCTTGTGTCAATAAATCTTTTAATTCTCCATTTTTTAAATAAGTACTTTCATTATCTAATTTTTCAATTTCATTTTGAACATTTTCATCAGAAAAATTTATTTCTAATGCTAATGCATCAGTTTCATTTAGCACTTTTTCCATATTACTATTTAAATAGTTTATATTAGATTTATCAGGATGCATTGTTCCTATAAGATATACAGATTTATCATCTTTAGTTGCTTTCCAAAAAAAACCTTTTGCTACTATTGGTTTTTTATATGCTTGTTCTTGTGCATCGGTAGTACATCCAACAAATAAAAAAGTTATCATTATAGCAATTGATATAATCATTATTTTTCTAATTTTCCCCATATAATCCCCCTATTTTCTTTAATGCCCTTATCGTTATGATTGTAACATACTCCTAATATTTTTCCAATTTATGATATATAAAAAAGTATAGGGCAGATAGTTTCTAAACCATCCACCCTATATGTTATACATTATCAATATTATATTCATTATCTAATTTTTCCCTATATCCATTTACAAGTAAACTTAAAGCTTGTCTTATTTCATACTCTGTGGGAAGTACTACATAACGTCTTGCATCTAGTATAAATTTACTTTCTTTATTAACTATATTAACACTAGAAATTTTCTTGTTTACACTACCTTTCATATCTAAAAGTAGTTTTGAAAATTCCCCTTTTGTTATATTTTTTAATATTATATATATTTCTTTTTCTGTAAGTAAATTATCATTAGAAACTCGTTCTACTTCTTCATTAAACATATTCATAACTTCTTTGTTAGTACTTTTTACATACTTATCAATCATAAGTTTAGATCCTTTAGACCCTACTATGGCTCCTATTCCTATGAATAGTATGTTTAATGCAATATATATGTTTAAATTACCTATCAATTCTCCAAATTTGGTAACTAGTGACAATACCAAAAATGATATTGATCCACCTAAAATGCCTAAAGCTATTTTTACATTATTAATTTTTTGAAAGTTTTTTTGATCCTCTAATTGAAAATCATCTTCTATAGCATGATTTCTGTACTTATATAATTGTATATCTAGTGATCCATTAGTTGAATATAAGTTTCTTGCAAATCTAATATACTCATTTTTATCTACAGTATTATCTAACTTTATACTTTCAATAAATTCTTCTCCATGAACCTTTATACATCTTATAACGGATTTTATTAGAGCTTCTTCTTTAGAGTCTCCATTCCATATAGAAAGAGCATATTCTATACATCCTGACATACCTAAAATATGTTCAGTTTCTATACTTCCATCTATTTCAAAAAAATCTATGCCTTTTACTTTTTCTTCATTAGCTATGATTTTAGCTTGGTTATATGTAAATCCACCTCTTTTTAATATATCTTTTGGATCTAGTGTTATGTGAGTCATGCCTTCTTTTATTCTGTCTTCAAAATCCCCTATAGCCTCTTCATATTTATCTAATGGAATTTCAATACTCACAGGAGTTCCATCTTCATTTGTAAACCTTAGATCTCCATAATTTAAGCATGAGTCTACACATCGCTCTCCACTACTACTGTATTTACTTTTTAGTATCTTTGTCATATATAATTTTCACCCTTCGCAAATGAACTTTGATTTTTATATGTTATCTACTTTGGAGATTATTTGCTATTGACCACATTTCATCAACTGTTTTCATTCCCCTACTGTTAGATTGAAATACTCTTTGAGCCATTATTAAATCTACCATTTCAGTTTGCATATTTACATTTGACATTTCTACATGACCTTGTAAAATAGTTTTGTTTTTAACGATTTCAATGTTGTTTGCCTTTGTTGTAAATAAATTATCACCTATAGATGTAAAGTCTGCATCTCCAGAAGATGTGTATAAATTTATATCTCCTACTTTTTGATCATCTAAGTAAACTTCTCCATTTTTATTTATACCCAGCTCGCCATTTTTCAAATTTATATTTTTCAAAGCTCCATTAACTGGAGTTATATCTAATATATTTCCTTTGTCATCTACCAAATTCCCATTAGCATCTAGATTAAATTCTCCATTTCTAGTATATGCATAACTTCCATCTGATCTTATCACTCTAAAAAATCCTTCTCCATCTATAGCAAGGTTAGTATTTATTTTTGTTTCTTTTATTGCTCCTTGCGAAAAATCTCTCGTTATTTGAGAAACTTT
The DNA here is from genome assembly GCF_051657365.1 of Paraclostridium sp. Taxonomy (NCBI): domain Bacteria; kingdom Bacillati; phylum Bacillota; class Clostridia; order Peptostreptococcales; family Peptostreptococcaceae; genus Paraclostridium; species Paraclostridium sp. The sequence goes on along the minus strand of NZ_JBOFKN010000177.1, from coordinate 25,639 downwards.
AGACCCAGTCCCTTTTACATACTCCTTAGAATTTATCGGAAGAGAAGTTTTATTTAGCGATTCTTCCATTAAATCTAAAAAACTTATGTCTACTTTTTTATATCCCACAGTTTGCATATTTGTCATATTGTTAGATATTGTATCTATATTTGATTGACTTGCTAGCATGCCAGACTTGCTATTATGCATTATATTATACATATTTTTACCTACCTTACGCTTCCTATTTCATTAGCAATTTGTTTTAGTGTAGAGTCTATAGTTTGTATAACCTTTTGATTAGCTTCAAACTCTTTAATAGTTTCCATTCCTTCAGCCATAGCAGATATATAATCTACATTTGATCCTTCTACATAACCCTGTTTAATTGAGTAGTTATTAGTGTTTATAGGGTTATTTCCTGAATATAGATTATCTCCAACTTTTTTAAGTTTTTTATAATCATTAAAATCCACAATACTAAATTTATAACTATTTCCACCTTCTATAACTAATTCATTTGATGGTGTCATTGTCATCTTTCCATTACCTACATTTATAGGTTCAGTACTTCCAGTCGATTGATTTATACCCATAACTTGGTGTCCACCATTAGTTACTAAATATCCTTGCGAGTTAACTTTAAAAGAACCATCTCTAGAGTAAAATATGTTTCCTTCATAGTCTCTAACTTGAAAAAAACCACTACCATTCAAAGCAAAATCAGAATTATTTTCAGTTTGTGAAAAAGTTCCTTGCTTAAAATTTGTATTAATTTCATCTATTTTAGTTCCAAAACTTAACCCACCTAAAACTTGGTTAGTTGGAACTCCATTTTTATAGTTATCATTATTTGATAAGGTCATTTCATCAAAACTCTTAGATATCAACTTATCCTCTTTATATCCATTAGTTTTTAAGTTAGCCATGTTATTAGTTAAAACACTTTGTCTTTCTTGTAAATTAAGCATCGATGACACTGATGTATATATTCCTCTTAGCATATTTCCTCCTAATCTAGGTAATTTAATTTTTTCATCATATTTCTTAAATTTAAAATAGCCTTTTTATTTAATTGTGATACCCTAGATTCAGAAACTCCTAATACTGCACCAATTTCCTTTAGTGTTAATTCTTCATAATAGTATAGTGATAGTACTAATTTATCTCTTTCTTTTAGCATATCTAATGCTTTAGTTACAGTTTTTATTAGCTCTTCTTTTTCTATATCATCTTCTATATTTACAGAATCATCTTTTAGTATATCAATAAGTTTTAAATCATTTTCACTATCTAAAACTATATTATCAAGAGAGCTTGTGTTTAGATTTAAAGTACTTCTTTTTATCTTATGAACTTCATCTTTTGATATATCCATATAGTTTGATATTTCATCTACTGTAGGTTGTCTAAGGTATTTATGTTGTAAATCTTCTATACAATTTTTATATGACTTTACTTTACTTAAGCACCCCCTAGACACAGGTGATTGCTTTCTTATTTCATCTATTATATAAGATGTTATTCTTATAGATGCATAAGTTGAAAATTTGACACCTTTTTCTTCATCAAATTTATCACTTGCATCTAACAATCCCATAACACCATAGCTTACTAAATCTTCAAACTCCATACCTATCTTATTTGTATAATACTTGTATGCAATACTTTTTACGATAGGCATATTTTGATTTATAAGTTCTTCTTTACTAATCATAACTATAACTCTCCAATCACTATATATTAACTACACCTTGGGATTTTATTTGAACATCACTAGGTATTTCATTTAATGACAATATAGTTAAGTTAGGAAAGACCATATCTACTAGTCTTCTAAACGGTGCCCTTATTTTTGGTGAAACCAATAATATAGGTCTATTATTATTAAAGTTTACAGACTCTATAGTACTTTGTATTCCTTTGAAAATTTTATTAGTAGTATCTGGATCTATAGCTGGATATGTTCCATTTACAGACCTTTGTAAACTATTAGCAACTAAGTTTTCAAGCTCCATAGATAATGTAGTTACTGTAATTGAGTTATTCTCATCTATCAATTCAAAACATATGCTTCTACTCATAGCCATTCTTACATATTCGGTAAGTAGTTCTAAATCTTTAGTGTTTCTTACATTATCTGCTAAAGTTTCTAATATGGTAACTCTATCTTTTATAGATACTTTTTCTTTTAATAAATTTTGGAATATTTTTTGGACTTCTCCTAATGTCATTAAATCTGGTATTAATTCATCTACAACCGCACTATATCTCTCTCTTGTAGCATCTATTACAGCTTTAACCTCTTGTCTTCCCATAAGCTCATGAGATCTTGCCTTTATAGTCTCCAGTAAGTGCGTTACTAATATCGTTGTAGGGTCTACAACTGTAAATCCATATAATTCTGCTTCCTCTGCCTTATCTTTTTCTATCCATAAGGCATCTAATCCAAAGGTAGGTTCTTTTGTAGATATACCTTCCATATCTACATCCATTCCCATTGGGTTCATACACAACAACATATTTGGCATAAGTTCATATGTTGTAACTGGTATTCCTTTTATTTTTATTGTGTATTGATTTGGTTCTAATTGTAGATTGTCCCTTATCCTTATTGGATGTACAATTATTCCCATATCTATTGCACATTGTCTTCTGACTGATACTATTCTTTGTAGCAAATCGCCTCCACTACTTTCATCAGCTAGTGGTATTATTCCATAACCTATTTCAACTTCTATAGGTTCTACATTTATAAGTGTTGATACATCTTCTGCATTTTCTAAACTTTCTTCTGCCGTTTGTGCTTCTTCTGCTTCAAATAAAGCTTCACTTTCATCAACTTTTTCTTCTTTTCCAAGAGTATATCCTATAAATATAGCTCCTCCTCCTAAAGCGAAAAACGATAATTTAGGTAGTCCTGGTAAAAGACCTAATAAACATAGTACTATTCCTGTCATAAGTATTGCTTTTGGAATAGATATTAATTGCTTACCTAACTGATTACTAAAGTTTTCATCACCACTAACTTTAGTTACTAATATACCTGCTGATGTTGATATGATTAATGCTGGAATCTGACTTACTAATCCATCTCCTATAGTAAGTCTTGTATATGTTTGTATAGATTCCATAAAATCCATATCAAGCATTACAACTCCTATTACTATCCCCGCAAGTATATTTATTGTAGTTATTATTATTCCTGCAATTGCATCTCCTTTTACGAATTTAGATGCCCCATCCATTGCTCCATAAAATTCAGCTTCTTGTTGAAGCTCTGTCCTTCTTTTTCTTGCAGTTTTTTCATCTATCATACCTGCATTCAAATCTGCATCTACACTCATTTGTTTTCCTGGCATAGCATCTAGTGTAAATCTTGCAGATACTTCAGATACTCTACTTGAACCACTTGTTATAACAACAAATTGTATTATTATAATAATTAAAAATATGATTATACCTACTATGTAATTTCCTCCGACAACGAAACTACCAAATGACTCAATTACATTACCTGCATATCCTTCTCCTAATATAAGTCTAGTTGAAGATATATTAAGTCCTAGTCTAAATAAGGTCGTTACCAAAAGTATTGTAGGGAATATTGATAATTCTAATATACTAGTTGAAAAAATAGTCATAAGTAGTATTAACACTGAAAATGCTATATTTATAGCTAACATTATATCTAGTAAAAAAGGTGGTAGTGGAATTATTATCATAAGAATTATTCCAATTATCCCAAATCCAACTACTATATCAGCTCTTTCTTTAAGCTTTAACTTTTTCATTTAAAACCTCTTTTTTATATTTTTTTATATCTATTTCTTATTTTATAAACTGCAACTAATACCTCTGCTACTTCTTGATACATTTTTTCAGGTACCTCTTGTTCAATTTCTACCTCTTTATACATAAGTCTTGCTAAAGGCTTGTTTTCTATAATAGGTATTTCATGTTCTTTTGCTATTTCTCTTATCTTAAAGGCTATTAAGTCGGCACCTTTAGCAACTACTGTCGGCGCTTGATCTTTACCTTTTTCATATTTTATAGCTATAGATATATGAGTAGGATTTGTTACAATTACAGTAGCCGATGGTACTGCTTCCATCATTCTTCTTGAAGCCATTTCTCTTTGTTTTTGTTTTATCTTTCCTTTTATTTCTGGATTACCTTCCATTTGCTTGTGCTCTTCTTTAACTTCTTGTTTTGTCATTTTCAAATCTTTTTTGTAAACATATTTTTGATAAGCAAAATCAAGTACTGCAATTACCACTAAAGCTAGTAATATACTTTGTATCAAATCTTTAATAAGTTCAACAATTGTACTCATTAAATATGGAAGGTATACATCTCCTGTTTTTAAAATTCCCATGAAGTTTTTCTCCATAAAGGAATATCCTATTTTAAATAATATAACTACGATAAGTATACTTTTTATTAGTGTTCCTAATGCCTTTTTTGAAAACATATTTTTAAATCCAGTTATAGGATTCAATTTTGATAACTTAGGCTTTAAAGGATCTGTAGTCATCATAAATCCACTTTGTATTAGATTTCCAATTGCTGAAAATACAATTATACACATCCCAATAGGTATTATTATTTTCATAAATCCTAAAAGTGCCATCATAAGTAAATTTCCAACTGTATTCATTGAAAACTCACTTGAGAATCCAATACTTAGATATTTGACTATAGAATTTTGAAGTTCTCCTATTATAAAATCTGACATAGCATAAATTATCATAAGTACACCTAATAGTGTTACTGTAGTTATAACCTCTTTACTCTTTGCTACATTTCCACTTTTTCTAGCATCCTTTATTTTTTTAGATGATGGATCTTCAGTCTTGTCAGTTGACAACATTGCTCCTAGTGGAGCCATTGCTGTAAAATAAGAATTATGACTCATAAAGGTTCCATTTAATATATCAGTCATATTGAGCAATAAATTATGCATTTCATTTAATATAAATGGCAATGATATTACAAAGAACATTATTCCAACAATTACTTTTAAAGGCATTCCTATAATCATTACATTTAATTGCGGAACACTTCTTGATATTAAGCCCATTATAAAATCTGTTATTATAAGAGCGAGTATTATTGGTACTGCTATTTTAAATCCTATTACAAAGCATTGTATAAATACATTTACTATGTAACTATAATTACTTTCTAGTATATAACTTCCAACTTTTATAAGTTTAAAGCTTTGACTTATGCCAATTATTAGTCTGTGGTGTCCATTTATACTAAAAAATACCATTATTCCAACCCAGTACATTATATTTTCAATTAATGTAGTATTATCATGACTATTAGGGTCATATATGCTTATCATTGATAATCCTAACTGTTGATCTATTAAACTACCTGCTATTTTCAAACTGCTTATACATATGCTTGTTATGTATCCTAAAACCAATCCTGTTATAGTTTCCATTATTGTTATATAAATTAAATTATAAAAATTATTTATTTCTACGTTTACATCTATAGTAAAAGATATTATTACCGACATAAATAAAGAGAAGGTAATTTTAAATACTTTCGGTGTTCCACTTGGAAATATTATATTTATACAAGAAAAAAATGCGATTAATCTAATAAATACGAATATCAATTTCCAAATTATCCTTTTATTGTTGCTATCATATTCATAATCTTATTAGTAAACTGCATAAGCTCATGTAACATCCAAGAGCCGCCTACTACTAAAGTTAGCGCTACAACTATTAACTTCGGTATAAAAGTTAATGTTTGCTCCTGAATTTGAGTGGTTGCTTGAAATATACTTACTAATAATCCTACAATTAAAGATAATATTAATACGGGTCCCCCTACTAACATTCCTGTATATAAAGTTTCTTTTACTATGCTGACTACTATACTTTCATTCATAATGAATACGCTCCTTAATTATTGAAAACTTAACAATAAAGATTTAATTAATAAATTCCATCCATCTACCATAATAAATAATAGTAGTTTAAATGGTAGTGAAATCATAACAGGTGGAAGCATAAACATTCCCATAGACATAAGTACACTTGATACTACTAAGTCTATTAATAAAAATGGTAAATATATTAAAAATCCGATTTGGAAAGCTGTTTTTAATTCACTAATAGCAAAAGCTGGCACCAATATATATAAAGGTATATTGTCTCTTGTTAAATTTTTTTGTTTTATATCTGAGTTTTCAACAAATAATTTTATATCTTCTTGTCTAGTTTGCTTTAAAAGAAATTTTCTCACAGGTTCTTCAGCTTTCTCTACTGCTTGTTCAAATTTAATATCATGATCTATATATGGTTTTAAAGCCTGTTCATTTATTTCTTTTACAGTAGGCGCCATAATAAACATAGTCAAACACATTGCAAGCCCTACCAATACTTGATTTGGTATTGACTGTTGAGCTCCTAGCGCTGATTTTATAAAAGAAAATGTAATTATAATTCTTACAAAACTTGTAGTCATAAATACTATAGTACTTAAAAACATAAGTACTGTTAAAATTAAAAATACTTTCATTAAAGGAGTGTAGTCATTTAAATATGGTGTTATATCACTTAATGTTTGCATCTTTATTCTCCTTTAGCTTTTGTATTAATTCCATAGTGTTATATTTATCTTTGTTAAACTTAATTTTATTAAATTTAACAAAGATAAATTTTGACTTGTCAAATTTTAATTTATTACTATTATTTTTTTTATTATTCTCTATAACTTCTATATCCTCTTTGCTTAAATCTTTTATTTTTTGTAAATTGTTAGGTGAAATTAATAAAACACATCCTTCTTCTCCAGTTTTTAAAACTATCAAATGAATGTCTTTACTTATATGCAATTTTTCAATTACTTTTGCATATCTATACATGCCCATATTTTGTAGATTAAGTCCATTCATCTTATGAGCTACTAAAATCACACCAAACATCAAAATAATAAAGGCACTTAAATTTACTAAATACTTTAATGTCTCATCCACCATAATTTTTTACTCCTTTTTCGTTTGAGGTTGTACCTCATCCTTTTGATCTACTATTAAAATGTCTACTCTTCTATTTATCGATCTATTTTCTGCTGTATCATTAGGTACTAATGGCTTAAATTCTCCATATCCTTTCACTGAAAATCTAGTTGGCTTTATACCTTTATTTTCAACAAAGTAACTTACAACACTCACAGCTCTTGATGTTGATAAATCCCAGTTTGAAGCAAACCTTGAATTATGTATAGGAACATTATCTGTATGACCTTCTACTAAAATATCATTATCAACATCATTTACTAACTTAGTTATAGTATCTAGTGCAGCTATACTGGTTTGCTTTAACTCATCTCTACCTGAATCAAACAATATAGTTTCATCTAATTGTAATACTATCCCTCTCTCTTCTTCTCTTACTTTTATAACATTATTAAGACTATTTTTATTTATTGCCTCATTTACTTTTTTTGTTAAATCTTCTTTAGTATCCTTAGCATCTTTGGCTGCATCTTTAGCTGCATCTTTTACATCTACTTTTAAATCATCTATATTTTCAAGCTCTGTTACTGCTGTACTACCTCCTAAAGATCCTTGAAGAGCTTTTGATAGTTGCTTTAATTTCTGGCTATCTACTGCCGATATTGAATATAGTAATATAAAGAAAGTAAGAAGTAATGTTATAGTATCAGCATAAGTATCTAGCCAAGAGCCTGTATCTACGTCATCATCTTTCTTTCTTCTTCTATCTCTACGCGACATGTGCTGCCTCACCTTCTATTGATTCTCTGCTATAATAATTTTTCTTTTCTTTTGCACTTAAAAAGTTAACTAATTTTTCCTCTATAACCCTAGTGCTATCTCCATTTTGCATACTCATAATTCCGCATAGCATCATATCCATACGTTCACAATCTTTTTCACCCTTTGTTTGTATGTTAATTCCCATAGGTGTTAAAAAACCATTGGCCATTATAGCTCCGTAAAAAGTAGTTATAAGGGCTGCTGCCATACCTGCTGCTATAGTATCTGGAGATCCCATATCTGATAGCATTTGGATAAGCCCGATTAAAGTACCTACCATACCAAATGCTGGTGAATATGATGACCATACTTTATAAACTTTAGATCCTTTGCTATAATTACTTTCTACTTCCATAATTTCTATTTCTAATATTTCTTGTATAGCCTCTGATTCTATCCCATCTATTGCTAATTCTAGACCTTTTTTTAAAAAGCTATCTTCTATCTCTGATACTTCTTGTTCAACTGAAAGTGGTCCATCTTTTCTCACTTTTCTTGCTAACTCTTTAAATTGATCTACTAAGTCAACTTTATTGACATTTGTAGTTCTAAATAATTCTTTTGTTGTTTTTAACCCTACCTTTATATCATCCATAGGAAATGTTACAAATACTGCTGCAATTGATCCCCCAACTGTTATAGCAATGGATGGCACATCTATAAATGCGCCGATCCCTGTTTTTCCTTGTGCTATACCGAATAATATAGATCCTATAACAAATATCAATCCTATGGGAGTTAATATATCTATTTTTTTCATATTACCCTCCTATATTATCTTTTTAAATTTATTATTTCTTGTAACAACTCATCACTTGTTGTTATAACTTTACCTGCTGCTTGGAAAGCTCTTGTTGTTACTATCATTTCTGTGAATTCTTCTGAAAGGTCAACATTTGACATTTCTATTGCTCCTTGATTTATAAGTCCATGTTTAGCCTCAAACATAGGCTTTCCAGAGTTTGCACTTTCTCTATATAAGTTTCCACTTAGAGATTCTAAACCTTCTGGATTTTGAAATACTGCAACTTTTAAAGTTTGTGCATTTTCAACTTTAGTTCCATCTGCTAATAAATATGAAACACTACCTTCTTTTGATATATTAAATGATAAAACTTTTTGAGTTTCTCCATCTGGATTTTTTTCCTCTTTAGGAATTAATATAGGCTCATTTTTGTCATTTAAAACTTTATATCCATCAGATGTTACTAAGTTACCATTTGCATCTAATGTAAATGAACCATCTCTTGTAAATGCTTCTTGATTTGGTCCTACACTAACAGTAAAGAAGCCATCTCCATCTATTGCTAAGTCTGTTGGTCTTCCAGTTGGTTGTATAGCTCCTTGAGCCATATTTCTAAAAATTCCACTTACCTTTGTACCTATTCCAACTTGTCCTGGATTTACCCCTCCTATAACATTAGGGTCATTAGCATTACCACCTGGAACACTTGAATATATTATAGTTTGATTTAGTGCATCTGAAAATCTTGTAGTTGATTTTTTAAATGCAGTTGTTCCTACATTTGCAATATTATTACCTACAACATCCATTTTAGTTTGATTTGCTTTCATTCCACTTATTCCTGAATACATTGACTTTAACATAAGTTTAATCTCCCTTTTATTTTATAAATTTTCATCTGTATCTAGTTTTTTCTCACTTGCTTTTATCAGTGATCCATATTCTACAGATTTTAATTCTCCTGTTTCATCCACTCTAACTTCCATATATACAATTCCATTTTCTATTTTTATACCTTCAACAACACCAGTTAAAGTTTTAGGTTCATCTGTATCTGTATCTGTGTCTGTATCATCAATTCCATCTATATCTTCATCTTCTTTAGGTGCATAAACTTCAACTTGCTTTCCTATTAATCCTGAAGCTGTAGCCATAGCTGAGTTTACAAGTACTCCATTTGTTAATCCTACCAGGTATTGCATCCCATCATTCATACTTTGCATTTGTTCAAGTGTACTAAATTGAGCTAATTGGGTTACATATTGAGTAGGATCTTGGGGATTCATTGGATCTTGATTACCCATTTGTGCTACTAGTAACTTTAAAAACATATCTTTGTCAGTTTCTTCACCAGGCATTATTATATCTGTTCCATTTTCAGTTTTACCTGCAGATTTAACGTTACTTGATTTTGCATTACTTTGAGTTGAACTCTTTTGAGTTACTTTCATAAAATTATTCATAATTCACCTTCTATGCTAATATATTAAAATTCTCTTGTGAAATATCAATTTCTTCTATATCGTCTATAGAACTTGATTGATTTTGGTTATTTTTTCTTTGTTTTCTAGACTCTTCTCTTTTATTAAATTGTTGATTTAAATTGTCTGAAAAGAAATTTTCATTATTTGATTTCATTGTTACAATTACATCTTTAGCTTTTATTCCTAAGTCAAATAAGTGTTTATTTATATCACCTATATTTTTATTTAACATATTAAAAGTATCTTCTTTAGCTACATTTATAAATACCTTGGTAGCTTCACTGTCTTTTACAAGTTTTATCGTCATATCGCCTAACTCTCTAGGATTTATGTTTACTTTTATTTCTTCTATGTTATTGTTTTTTAAATATTTAACCATTTTTATAAAATCATCACCCATGTGATCTGCCCTAATAGTTACAACTGGCAAGCTATTATGTTCAGCTGGGGTTTGTGTAAATATTTTATTATTTGATGCCGAAAGTAAATTAGTATTTTTGTCTATTATATTTTCTAAAACATTTAAATCTTTATCATCTTCTTTTGCCTTAACATCGACAATATTATTTTTATTTAAATTGGTAGATACATTTAGCTCCTCATATGATTTTAAAGTTTTTATCTCAGTATCTAATTTTTCAACATTGTTAATATGAGCTTTATCATCTAATTTAATTATTTTAGATGTTTTTTCATCAGTATTTTTCGACACTTCTTTTATGTTAACTTCCTTGTCTATATTCAATGTTTCAGATATTTTTTGTAATAAATTAACTCCATCTTTATCATCATTAACTCCTTGTGATAAATTTGTTTTAATCTTATTTTCAATATCTTGTATATCAAAATCTATGTTAAAATTCAAATCTTTGTTATCATCATTATTTTCATTTTTAAAATTTACTAGAATTTCTCTTAAGTTTAATTTTTCATTTATTTTCAATCCATTTTCTTGCTTATTAATTTTATCAATTATAGAATCTATTTCTTTTAACAATTCACCTTTTTGAGGATTATCATTTGTATCATTATTGTTAATAGCTTTAAATGATTCTATATTAGCAAGAAGATTTTGTATTAATTCCATAATCCCCATTGAATCTTTAGAATTTGTATTTTGTTCATCTAATGCTTTAAGTAAATCATCAAATTCAACACTCTTTGAAGAAGTCTTACTTAAACTAGCCTTATCAGATATAGTCTTTAAAAAATCCTTAGAAACATTTAAATTAAAGTTCATATATAATCATCCTTTTACGATATATTCATTTTGTTTCTCATGTATGCATATAAAGCAAACTCATCATTTTCTATTTGCTCTTTTCTTTCTTCTTCTTTTTTTAACTTATTAAATTTGTTTTCTTTTAAGGTTTCTAAAGATTTTCTATCTATTTGTTTTTCAATAAAATTATCTTTAGCTTCAATTACCTTTTGCTCTTTTTCTTCTAATATTATGTTGCACTGCTCAATAGTATGAGTAATAGAATGTAAGTAGTTTAATCTAATTTTTTGACTAACAATATCTTCAAATGAATTAAATTGCGAATATTTTTTATAATTAGAATCTAGTTCTTCTATATTTTTTTCTACTTCTCTCTTATCATTTTGAGCTTTTGTATATTCTACTTTGCTTTCTTCTTCTTCTTTTAATCTTATATCTAACAGCTTTTGTAGCTTAAATTTATATGTTGTCAATTAAAATGCTCCTTGTTATTTGAATATGTGCTTCAATTCAACTACACTTTCATCAAACTTTGTATTTTCATTTACACCTTGTTTTAAAAAGGAATTTACTTTATCTATATATTCAATAGACATGTCTATTTTTTTATTTGATCCTTTTTCATAAGCTCCTATGTTGATTAAATCTTCAGCCTCTTTATAAGTAGCTAATATATCTCTAGCTAAAGATGCACAATCTTGGTGTTCATCTTCACATATTTCTTTCATCAATCTACTTACGCTATTTAATATATCTATAGCTGGGTAATGATTTTTATGTGCAAGATCTCTTGATAAAACTATATGTCCATCTAATATACCTCTTACCGTATCAGCTATAGGTTCATTAAAATCATCTCCATCTACCAATACTGTGTAAAATGCTGTTATTGATCCTTTTTCTGACATCCCACTTCTTTCCATAAGTTTAGGAAGTATTGCAAACACAGATGGAGTATATCCTTTTTGTGCTGGTGGTTCACCTATGGCAAGCCCAACTTCTCTTTGAGCCATTGCAAATCTGGTCACTGAGTCCATCATAAGTATTACTTTTTTACCTTGATCTCTGAAGTACTCGGCAATAGCAGTAGCAGTTAATGCTCCTTTTAATCTAAGTAGTGGTGATTTATCTGATGTTGCACAAACTACTACAGACTTTTTCATACCCTCTTCACCTAAATCTCTTTCAATAAAATCTAGGACTTCTCTTCCTCTTTCCCCTATAAGTGCAATAACATTCACATCTGCTTTAGCTGTTCTTGCTATCATACCTAAAGTAGTACTTTTTCCTACTCCACTTCCTGCAAATATACCTATCCTTTGTCCTTCTCCACAAGTTAAAAATCCATCAATAGCTCTTATTCCCGTTGGCATAATATTTTTTATTCTTGGTCTTTTCATAGGATCTGGCGGTTCGTTTGAAAGACTATATCTTTCCCCACCTATAACTTCCATATCATCGATTGGATTTCCTATACCATCTAATACCTTGCCTAAAAGATCATCACTACATTTAACACTCAGTGGAATTCCTCTAGCCACAACTCTACATCCAGGTGCTACACCTGCAAGTTCACCTAATGGCATAAGTATTACATTCTTATCTTTAAAACCTACAACCTCACAATTTATAGCTTCATCTGCATAGTTGTATACAATACATAACTCTCCAACAAAAGCTTTTATACCTTCAACTTCTACTGTCAATCCAATTATCTTAGTAACTTTTCCTTCAGCTATTACACCTTTTATATCTAAAACCTTGTGTTTTAATCTTTCAAAATCTAAATCTATCATAATAGCTCCTCTTTTACTTTTTCTAAGACACAATCAATACCTATAATTAATCTACCTTTATTAGTTTCAATTATTGCATTGCCTTGATCTATAGAATCATCTGGTAATATAAATACTTCACCTTTTATAGATTGTTCTTCTTTTAAAGAAGTAACTTCTTCATTTAAACTTTCTATATATATTGAGTTTGTTCTAATAACAAAATTTTCTTTTATTTCATATTCACTAATTGCAGATTCTATTATTTTGTTCATCGAATCTATTTCATTAAATTTTTCTTTAAGCACTTTCTCAGCTATTGTTATGCTTAAATCTATTATCTGTTTTTTATTATCTTTTAAATAATTAGCTACTTTATTTTTGGCATCTATCAAAATATGATTAGCTTGATTTGTTATTTCTTCTGATTCTAATTTAGCTTTTTCAATATTTTCTTCATAAGCTTCTTTGTAACCATCTTCATATCCATTTTTAAGACCTTGTGTATGGCCCTCTTCATAAGCTTCTTTTTTTATGTCTTTTGCACTTTCTGAAGCTTGTTGTATAATACTTTCACTTTTTAACTCTGCTTCTTTTACAATTTCTTCATACTCTTTTTTAGCTTGTTCTATTTGTAATTCTAATTCTTCTCTTGTATTTTCTAGCTCTATTTTTATTGATTCATCTATTTTATTATTATGTGCTATGTTTAATTTATCTGTAGCGATAGTTTTTAAAGGCTTTACACCTTTAAAAACTACTCCTTCAGATTTCAAAATATTATTATGTTTAAATGAATTCATCTTCTGAACCTCTAGATAATGTTATTTCTCCAGCGTCTTCAAGTCTTCTAACAACATTTACAACAGATTGTTGAGCTTCTTCCACTTGAGATATTTTTACCTTTCCTAATAATTCGATTTCTTCTCTTAAAGCTTGTGATGCTCTTTGAGATTGGTTTCTAAATATAGAGTTTGAAACCTCTCCTGATGCACCTTTAAGAGCAAATGCAAGGTCTTTAACATTAACTTCTTTAAGAATTCTTTGTATCGCCATATTATCAAGTCTAATAATGTCGTCAAATATGAACATATTAGATTTTATTTCTTCAGCTAATTCTTCATTCTTCTCTTCAATGAATTTTATGATGCTTTTTTCTGTTTTTCTATCAACATTACTTAATATCTCAACTAAGTTATTAACACCACCATAGCTTTCCATATCTAATTTACCTAAGCTATTTAATTTTTGTTCTATAGCTTTATCTATAGCTTTTATAACAGCTGGAGGTACATTAGATGTCAACCCTATCTTTAGAGAAATTTCAAGTTTTAACTCATCTGATAACTCAGATAAAACAACTGCAGCTTTATCAGGCTGAATATGAGATAAAAGTATCGCTATAGCTTGAGGACTTTCTCCTTGAATACAAGATAGTATTTGTTCTGGCTCTGCTTTTCTAGCTGATATAAATAATTTCGTATAAGCATCATATTTTATACCTTCTAAAAGCTTATTGGCTCTTTGACTTCCTAAAGCTCCATTAAGTAGAGACTTAGCACAATCTATACCACCTTCTATAACAAACTCTTTACCTTTATTCAATTCTATAAATTCTTGTAAAACTTCTCTTCTTTCTCTAGGTCTAACCATATTTGTATTAGCTATCTCAACACCTATTTTTTGTATTTTTCTATCAGATAAATTTTTTATCACACTAGAAGCAACATCTGGCCCTAAAGTCATTAATAAAATAGCTGCTTTTCTTGCACCTGTAACTCTTCTAAACTTAGGTATATCACCTAAGTCAAACGCATTACCTTTAACACCTTCATTTTGCAAATAACATCACCCTTTACTCATTTAACCAACTATTAACTAGGTCTGTAACTTGATCTGGATTATCAGCTGCGAATTTCTTAACTTCATCTTCTAAGCTTATGCTTTCTTCATCCTCTTCTTCGTCACTGTTTAATCTATTTTGTTCTATTTCTTCTAGTCTTTTGTTGATTAATTCTACTTCGTCTTCTTCTCCAACATAATCTAAATCTACAGATTTATCTTTCTTCTTTTTAAGAAGCATATGTATTAGTGCAGCTATTAATAAAATCACTGCTAACACAAATATTACTGCAACAACTATTAATATAGTCGACATTGATTTATCCTTACTTATAGCATCTTTTATAACGCCAAATGTAGAAGTATCTTTTTTCTCTGAGTCAAATCCCATAGCAACTACTTTTACATTGTCGCCTCTTTTATCATCTATTCCTATAGCATTTCCTACCATAGCTTGTACATTTCTTATAACATCATCAGTTAATTGTCCATTTATAGCTACAGATGCTGTTAATTTATTTATTTCACCTTTTGACTTTATAGTCTTTGTTTCTGTCTTTCCTGTTTGATACTCGATATTTTCTTCAGTATTTTCATTTTGTCCCGCTCCACTTTCGTTAACGTTACTCATGTTGTTATCTACTGCTCCACCTGTATTTTGCTTTTCAGTAGACTTACTGTTTGATTTTGATTCTTTAGTTATTACTTTGTTTGGATCAATTACAATCTCAGTTTTTTCACTTGTATCAAAGTTTAAATCTGTATTTACAGTTGCCCTAACATTTCCTGGTCCAAATATAGGTTCTAAAAGTCCTGTTATTGATTGTTCAAGTTGTCTACTTAAATCTTTCTCTGCTTTCATAGCTTCATCTACATCATTTAAGTTAGACGTATTTATATTTCCATCTTCATCTATTAGTCCTTCTGATAATAATTTCATATTTTGATCTATTACTTCTACATTTTGTTTTGGTACATTATCTGTACTCGCACAAACTAAAGACATTATAGATCTTACTTGAGATGGTTGTAGATTTTCTCCTGGTTTTAAACTCAAATAAACTGCCGCTTTACCTGGTACACTTTCATTTGCAAAAACTGATTCTTCACCTTCAGTTATATGAACTCTGGCACTCTCCACTTGCGGAAAAACTTTAATTGTTTTTTCAATTTCGCCTTGAAGCATTCTTTGTTTTTTTATTTGAAATTCTTCATCTGTCATACCAAATGATGAACCTTCATCCATTATTTCAAATCCCTTAGATCCATTAGATACACTATTTGATAATTCCATTCTTAATTTATCTACATCTTCTTTAGGAACTAATATAGAATTTCCTTCTATTTTTGTTTCAATTTTTTTAGATTCTAATTCTTTAGTTACTGCAGTAGCATCACTAGGATCTAACCCTGAAAAAAGCACACCATATTTATTTTGTTTTGCATAATTTATCCCAAATATTATTGCCAGCACTAAAGATATAACTGCAACTATCACTGCTATTTTTTTCTTTTTAGATAAGGCCTCAAATTGTTCTTTTTTAACTATCACAAAATCTTTCGTTTTTTGTGGCAATTCCTTTATATTCATCTAAAATTCTCCTTGCTATGAAGTTATAATTGAACTCTATTTAGCTCTTGATAAGCTTCATACACCTTATTTCTAACCTCAACCATTAACTGCATCGATAATTGAGATTCTTGTGCTGCCATCATAACATCATGCATGGCAACATTATCTCCTTTTATAAGGCCTTCAATTTTGTTATTTGCATCCACTTGCTTATCATTAACTTTATGTAATGCATTTTCTATTATATTTGAAAAACTACTTTCACTTTCGCTACTTTTAGTAGTTTTCATAAGTGCATTATTAGTTGTTGATATATTGTTTACTGCATTTATAGCGCCTACTCCACTCATAATATACTCCTTTATCTACCTATTTCTAAAGCCTTAGAAATCATATTTTTTTGTGCATTTAATGTATCTACATTAGATTCATATGATCTAGATGCTGTCATTAAATCAGTCATTTCTACTAATATATCTACGTTTGGATATTCTACGTATCCTTCTTTATCCGCATCTGGATGATTAGGCTCATATAATTTTCTAAGAGGTGATTTATCTTCTTCTATAGATTTAGTTTTTACACCTAACATGCCTAATTTTTCATCGTAATTTTCTTCAAATACAGCAACTTTACGTCTATATGCTCCACCATCTTTAGTTCTTGTTGTTTTCATATTGGCTACGTTAGATGATACTACATCCATTCTTAACCTCTCTGCAGATAAAGCACTTGCACTGATTCTCATTCCTCCAAAAACACTCATCTACTTACCTCCCCGTTATAACATTTCTGGTCATGCCCAATTTTATATTAGTTAAAGTTATAAGTGCGTTATATTCAAGAGTAGTAGCAGCTTGATTGACCTTTTCATTTTCTAAATCAATATTGTTTCCATCTTCTCTCATAGAACTCACTTCATCTGTTTTAACTTCTATTTTTGGTTTTTTATTTATAGAATCATCTAATGTTTCTTCAAACGTTACATACTTTCTTTTGTAATTAGGGGTATTAATATTTGCAATATTGTTAGCAATAACTCTGCCTCTAAGCTCTGTTGCATCTAATCCCGCCTTGATTAAACCATAAATTTCCATTATTACCTCCAATTTTTTTATTAAAACAAAAAAAACTACTCTTAAAGAGTAGTTCAATCACTTTTATAATATATCAATACTTACTATTATGTTACAAAATCAAAATAAAATTATATAAATATACCCACTTATTCCTTGGTTTATATTATATGTTTTTCATCCTAAATTATAATACACATATTAGCAATGATAACAAAAAGTTTATTAACTCTTCGGCAGCTGGCTGGCATAGTTTATGTAACATAAACCTTAACCCCTATAGTTTTGCGTCACTAAGTTTCCCTAGTTTTGCCCTTAAGTATTGTTTTTCGACTTATATATTTATAATATAACATTATTCGTTTTTATTCAAGCATTCACTTTAAATTCTAATTTTTTCAACAAATGGAAATATTCTCATTTATATAAAAAAACTTATAATTTGTCGTTTTATATGTATTTTTTAGCCAAATATATACATACTATCAAATTATACACTTAAATATTGATTTATTAAATTAGTTATTTTAACAGATCCAATTTCACCAATATGATCTAAATCAATAAAATCACATTCTTCAAATATGCCTTCTTTTGTAAAATCGATTAATTTTATTTTAAATTTTTCTTCAATCTCATTTAATATCTTGTAAAATTCACATTCATATTCTTTATTTAAAAACTCGCTATAGTATTTAGTATTTGGAAATACAACTATAATTGGTTCTATATTCTTTTCTTTTAAAAAATTTATAAATTGATTAAATATACATTTATATTCTTCTTTTGTCTGTGAGTAACTAGATAATTTATTATGTTGATTAGCTCGCTCTTTACCTAGCCTATATTTTTCTAATTCGCTAATATCACTTAATTTTGTACCTCTGAGTATACTATTCATTTCTCTTTTAAAATTAATGTTAAAATATCCATTGTTATCTCTGTATATTAAATCTTTAAAGTAATAATCTAGATTTTCTAAGTTAAATGTATATTCTAGAACTTTATCATTTAATACCTTTTCAATATTTAATAACTCTATACAATCTACAACTTCTAAGTTATGTTTATCTTTTAATATTGGATAGTATGTATTTTTAATTAAATTTACAGAATAATCACTCTTTGACTTTGACAAATCATGATTCACTAAATAGTACCCTCCACCTATAATACATCTCTTTATAGATTTATTATTATCTATAGCTAATTTTGCTAATTTATATGAATAGTATAAATCTTGGCTAGATAAAGCTAAACTTATACTCTTTGATACTAATAAGTTTGTATTAATTCCCGTTAGTGGATATGAATTCCCTACTACTATAGTTTCTATATCTTTATCTTTAGATTTTTCTAAAGACTTCAATAAATAATTATAATCATAATTGCTATAATATATTTTATTACTAATATCAAACATATAGTTCATTGTTTTATCATAGTATACAACATCATTAAAGTACAATTTAAAGTCTAAGTCTAAATCACATACTTGGCTTTCTTCACTATAAATAAGTATATTTATTTGTGAGTTATCATGTTGTTTATATAGGTTTTTATATTCATCTATATTTTCTATATATACAATTTTATGATTAATTGATGTTTTTAATATGTTATATTTATCTACTCCATAAAAAAACAAATTAATATTGTCATATTTTTGCATGTAAGTATCAAATTTATTTAAGTATATATTAAGTTCATCTTTTATTATTGCTTGACAACAATCTTCGTCTCCAAAATTTTCAATTATATTTACTAACTTATCGGCTAAGTCAATAAATGGTTTAATATTTGAATAATATTCATTATTATATTGCATAAAATCAGCTAATATATTTATTATGTCTATCAATTCTGATTCACTAATATTTTTTTTTGATAGTAAATTGCTTATAGCTTCTATTATTTCTTTATTTTTTAAATGCTCATTTAAATTATATTTATTATTAGTTTCTCTATAGTTTCCCATTGTTTTATTCCTTCTTAATTTATAAATTCCAGTTCAAAATAGTTTTAAATGTTACTGTTAAATCCTGTTCAAAAGATTTATTTAAATCATCTATACACTTAATATCAATAACCTTTGAAATTAGTTTTTGAAGTTGATTTTGACATTCTAAATTTTGTTCTAGGAACTTTACAGTTTCTATAAAATCATTTTTCCCACTCCTACTGTTTCCAATAAGTGTCAAACCTTTTTCTAAAACCATCCTTGTATTCATTTCAATTAACTTTTCTGATACACCTAGTAAAATTATGCTGCCTTCCGGATTTATATAATCTATTATCTGATTTATGGCAAAATTACTTCCTATACCTCCAACAGCTTCAAATCCATGATCTATTGATAAATCACTTGGAATTTCATCTATTTGATATACTTCATCCACAAATGAAAAAAAACTTAATTTTTCATCATTTTTGCCAAAAACTAATATTTTTGAATCAGGATACTTAGTTTTTAATATTAAAGATATAATAAATCCTAAATTACCATCTCCCCATACTCCAAGAATGTCTTTTTTGATATTAGATTTTTTTTCAAATCGACCTATAGCATGCATAGCTACACTAATAAGTTCTATAAATGATGCAATATCAGCATCTATATTTTCATACCTTACAACTCTATCCCTATCCATAAATACATAGTCTTGAGTAAATCCATCATATCCACTAGATCTAAACTTACTAGACGTTAAATAATTTTCACTAATTACCTCATCCTTCTCAACTGGAGTATTAGGAATCATAATAACTTTATCACCAGGTTTAAATTCGTTATTTTTATCATATACAACCCTCCCTACAGCTTCGTGAATAAGTGCCATAGGTAATTTATTTTTTATCACATCTCTTCCTCTACTACCTGTATAATATCTTTGATCTGCTGCACATATTGACAACTTTTCTGGTCTAATTACCAAATCTTTTCCATCAAGTTCCTTTTCTTCAAAATCAACTACAATCTGACCAGGAGAAATAAGTTTGTATACTCTGTTTATCATATAATTTCTCCACTTAACATTGCATTCGCTACCTTTAAATCGTATTGAGTCGTTATCTTTATATTAGATACATCTCCCATAACTAATTTCACCGTTTGATTTTTTACGACAAATATTTTAGATGCATCTGTTAAAATATTTTTTTCATCTTTACTGAGCCCTTTATAAAGTTGTTGTAGTTTTTGTATATTAAAACTTTGAGGAGTCTGTCCTTGATACATCTCACTTCTTACAGGTATGTTACTAATATTTTGCCCATCTACTGACTCAACTATTGTATCAGTAGCCGGTATAACTGTGTCAGTAGCTCCATATTTAATAGCCATTTCAATATTTTCTTCTATTATCCTATGTGTTAAAAAAGGTCTTACTGCATCATGAGTTATAACTATATCATCACTATTTAATCCAAATTCACTTGCTATATATTCAATCCCATTCATTATAGATTCATTTCTGTCTTTTCCGCCTTCACAGATAAGTATTTTATGTCTATTTGATTTTAATATATATTTATTCACTATATCTTTAGTGTGAGCAATCCACTCTTTAGGTGTTATAACTATTATTTTATCTATTTTATTATTTAGTAAAAACCTATCTATTGTGTGAATTATAATAGGTTTTTTTCCTATATTTAAAAATTGTTTAGGCATTTCCGTTTTACCCATTCTTGTTCCTTTTCCACCAGCTAAAATTTCTGCATAAATCATTGTCTATTCTCCCTAGAAAGTTGTTCATTTATATGATCCCAAACTCTTAATGAAGCATCGCTATCCTTATATTTATAAAATGTATCTCTTAAATCTTCTCTTTTTTGTTTAAAATAATCAGGTTCATTTAAACTTTTCATTATTTCATATTGTAAATCTCCTTGATTTAATACTTTAGGTCCTGCCGTCCAAAAATCATAAGGCTCTAAAAGTATACCCTTTTCTTTTCTATATTGTTCAATATCTGTAGGAATAAATATAGTTGGCTTATTCATAAATAAAAAATCACCATATATGCTAGAATAATCTGTGATTAAAAGATCTGCACAATTTAAAATTTCATATAAATCCAAGTCATTTTCATCTAGATTTTTATTTGATATGAATATTAAATTATTTAATTTTCTTTCTTCATTTTTATTCGTAACAGTTCTCTCTTCTGCATGATGAACTTTAGCTATACATACCATGTTATTTTCTTCTAAAAACTCATCAAACTTTTGATAATCAAAGTCTTTTATTTTTATAACATCATTAAGTTCTTTTGACCCACTTGCTAGGCCTGTGTTTTCATGAACATGGAAGGTTGGCATATTAAATACAACTTTTTTATCCCCTATACTTTTACCTAAAAGTTTTTCTAAATTTTTCTTTCCATCAGTTAATAAAAGAGTATCCGTTCTTGGATTACCTGTAATCTCATATTTATCCTCAGGAATAGCTGCCATAGAACTAAGTGTCAGCATATTCATATTAGATGTAATACATACTTTATCTATATTTTTATATTCCTCAGGTGTAAATGCAAAGTTTTTATTTTTTTTATCCATTAATCCAGCAGCTTTAAACGATACTGCACCATGTCCTACATCAATATTGTATGTGAACTTGGGATAGCTAACAAAAGTATTAAATCCAGAAACGGTTACTGAAGATACTAAAGGTACTTTAATCATATTTTCTATATCAAATACATCTCTGCCATTTATTAAGTTAATTTTATATAATCCTTTATATTTTTCAGGCATATATTTGATAAGAGCATTAACATTAGAGTCAGCTGCATTAAACTTGTTAAAAGTTATTGTTCTATCAAAATCTTTATTTTTTAAATCTTGCATAGTTTTATAATCAATTTCTATTCGTTTAAATTTATTTTCTATAGAAAGCATTATAAAACATTTTTCTAATCCTTTTAATGCAAGTTCTCTAACTACGCTTATGTAATTTATGTCATATGGAACTACAACCTCAAGCTCAAAATGTTCTTTATTCACTATAAAACTATCAATAGTTAATATTTCTTTACTTGTAATTATATGGTTTGCTTTTACATAAGCCCAATTTTGACATATATTATTTTTAGCTAGTACCCTTATGTATTCTTCATCTACGCCATTAAAATCAGCATATATATATCTAATAAATCCCATATTATCTAATCTTATATCTAAGTTGTTTTTAACTTCATTTATTATAGCTTTATAATTTTCATATAAGACTTCATCTTTATATAAATCATTTATATCATTTATAAATTCAATATCATCAGTGTATCTTAATGCAATACCTGCATATAAGGCCGATTTAAGTTTTTCTCCAGTTATCTTGTACATATAAATCAAATTAAAGTACCCATCTAAATAGTTGTTAGCTATATTAATTGAAGTTTCATAACAACTAATAGCGATATCGTACTCTTGTATTTTAAAACATAACATACCCCTTAAGTTCCAATACTCAGAGTTATTTATGTATTCTTTTTCATTTTCTATTATCAATTTATATGCATTTTCTATATCATTATTTAATATCATATTTTTTATTTTATTGATAGTGTCCATAAATCCAATCTCCTCATTCATTATATTAATTTTGCATAATTAAATTGATTTTTTCTCTAGCTTCACCTACTATAGTTTGATCTTTACAATATTTAATAATCTTATTATAAAAATTTATAGCTTCATATTTGTCGCCTGAAATTTCTTTTAAATATCCAATATTAAAAAGAATATTGAAGTTGTTATTTTCTAAAATCCATGCTTTTTTCAACGTAATTTCCGCGTCTTCTAAATTACTACTCAATAAAGCTATAATCGATTTCATATTAAATATGTCAAATTCCTCACTAAACATATTTTCATATTCTGTAATCATAATTGTAGCTTCATTTAAATTTCCACTATTTATACTATTCTCAATTATTAATTTATATTTTGACTTAAGCTCTAATAATTCCGAAGTTAAATTTAATTCATATTCAAATTTAGATATTAATACTTGTACAGCTTTTTTGTACTGAGGATGATTTATAAGTAGATCTTTTAATTTTTTTATATATTCTAATTTATCAGTGTTTTTTAATTTATTAATTATATTCATCCTAACTACAAACTCATCATCTTCATCTCTTAGAACCTCAATCAGCTGTTCATCAGTTAAATTTTCATTGTAAATTTGCTTTATACACTCATATGCATAAGTCATATACATCAAAAATAAATTTTCATATTTTTCATTCACTAAATTCCCATGTATTAATAATGACTTAGATAAACAGCTGTATATTTGTATTTTTTTTATATCCAATGTAATTGGTGCATTAAGTAAATAATCATAAAAATCAATTATACAATCTCGTTTACTTTTAATTACATACTCTATATACATTTTAATTTTCAAATAACTCGTATCCTTTAAAATTTCAACTATATCTATATTTTGTTTTATTGCATAATATAGCACTTCTGAATAATATATATCTTTTTCACAGTTTAAAACCTCATTGTATCTTTGTATATCTATTTCTTTTCCAAGTCTTATTTTATTAAGGACAGAATAACTTCCATCTATATTACAAAGTAATTCATACATTTTTAATCTATCTTTTTCTTTCATTCGTTTTAAAATAGATTCTAATGCTATCTTAAATTTTTGTTGTTGAACTATAGAACCTGAGGTTAACTCATATAATTCTATTATTTTATTAAGTTTATTTAACTTATATAAACTCATAAATATAACTAAATATGCTTCTTCCAATACTTCTATTTTTAATTCATCAATATTTTTTATAACATCTTCATACATTTCTAATTTATAGTAATTATCTATTATATTTACCATACATTTATCTTTATGAATAAAAGTATCAAAGTTGCATTCACTATTAGTTGCTTGGGTAGATGTATCATAGTTTTCTAATAAATATAAATATTTTTTGTAATTTTCTATACTATGCTTGTATTTACCCAATTGCTTTTGACTTGTTGCAAGATAATAATAAATATCTATATTTTTATTATCTTGTTTTATATATTTAATGCATAATTTTTCACACTTCTCAAACTCACTTAAATCAATATAAACACTAACTAAATCTAAAGTTACAAATATAGGTATATATCTAGCCTTAGTATATAAATCATAGCTTTTTTCCATATAGTATATTGCATCTTCATAATCACTAGATATAATATAATTTTTACCTAACTGATAATTAGTGTATGGGTCTAGTGGTTTATCTTTTATTTCTTCTAATAATATTTTTTTATTTCTACTGTCTTTTAATTGTTTTACTTCTTCATTTTCAAATAAATATCCATAATGATTAAATCTAGCTATATCATTGTATATAGGATTTTTAAATATTGGTTGTTCATGTATTGCACCTTCATATCTAAAACCTTCATAGTTTTTAAATACTCTTATAAGAGGTGAGATACTATATACTTTTTCATCTTGAGAAAGTATATTTTTCAATGTTATACTAGCACTGTTATATTTCTCACATAAAGATGAATTGAAAAATACCCTTAATTTATCATAATCTGTTAACTCTTCATCTGCATCTAATATAAGTATCCAATCTCCACTAGCATACCCTATTGATATATTTCTCATATCTGCAAAATTATCATTCCATTTAGCAGAGTATACTTTATCAGTATATTGTTTAGCTATTTCAACACTAGAGTCTGTAGATCCTGTATCTAGTATTACAAGCTCACTATTAATATTTTCCATTAAGGGCTGTAATGCTTTTAATGTTTTATTTAAATATATTTCTTCATTTTTCATCATCATAACAATACTTAACAACATATTTTTTATTCCTTTCAAGTCATTAAATTTAAAAATAAAGAGTAAAGCACATGCTTTACCCCTTAGTTTTAAGTTTAATAATTATCTTAATAATTGAGTTACACTCTCAGGTTGTTGCTTAGCTTGTGAAACCATAGCTTGAGAAGCTTGATTTAATATGTTTAACTTAGATAATTTAACCATTTCTTTAGCAACATCAACGTCTCTTATTCTTGACTCTGCAGCTGATAAGTTCTCAGTTGAAGTTGTTAAGTTAGAAGAAGTATACTCTAATCTATTTTGAGTTGCTCCTAAATTAG
>NZ_JBOFKN010000176.1:0-40822 GCF_051657365.1 Paraclostridium sp. | reverse complement strand
CTATCATATAAATAAAAAAGCTTAAAACTAAATATATATTAGCTACATTTTTCATAAGATTTTCCTCTTTACTTTTTACTTAACTCATCTTTAACTATATAATAAGACTGTTTTAATCTTTCATGATAATTAGGTAAATCCCATCCCTCTAAATTATAGGCATTACTATTTAATCTATTTATAGTTTTATCTCCTTCTTTTACAGTTACTCCTACTTTTATATCTTTAATCATTAAAGGCTTAGTTTTAAATTCTTTATAAAAATCATCTTGTATTTGCTTAGTTGAAGGGTCCATAAAGTTTAAAAGCCCCCATGGTATACGTACTTCTACATAATCTTCACCTATATAATAGTCTGCAACAGAATTAAAGTCTTTACTATCTGGATTAGCATTTCCTTTAACTAACTTTCCTGTTTCATAGCTTAATTTATCTACTGTAGTACCTAATGACTTACTATACATTTTTGGTCTTGTATCTATATATACAGGTGAGAAATAGTCCATGTTTGGTGTATTTTTCATTAAATCTGGTCTTTTTTCATACATTGTTTTATTTTCATAAAAATCAAATCTATTATAATACTCATGTACTGCTACCATAGAATTATCATTGTCGTTTATTTTAATTATAAAGTCTACCGGATTATCAAACTCTAAATTATACTGAGTACTTTTATTTGTTCCTGATTTAGGAGTTACATCCAAATCTATATACATCTCATCTTTTTTTAAGTCTAGTTTTTTTGAACTCTTTAACATAAAATATAAATATTTTTCATCACTTTTTACAGATAAACTTAAATCCTTATTTTTATTTATGATATTTTCATCTTTCCAATCATTTAAACTATCATCTGGGTAAGGAGTAGCTTCTGATTTTCCAGGTTCAAACGTCATAAGTCCAAAGCTTTGACTATAAGTTTGTGCATCGCTCCAATATGCAGATCTATCTAGTATCTTACTTTGTTTTGTATTCCAGGCTGAAGCATCCCAACTATCTTGAAATTCAAATATAAAACATCCTGCGATACCAGATGCTTTTATAGCTTTGTATGCATTTACTAATTCTTGCCCTTGTTCTTTTTCATTTATATATCCTTTATTTATATCCTTGTTAAAATCTCCTCCGGCTCTGCTTGAAGGAATACCCATTTCACCTATTATTACAGGTATTTTATAATGATTATTTATCTTTTTAAAATACTCATCTATATTTTGTTGATATTCTTTTAGTTCTGAAAAAGATGGATATATATTATAGCTAGCAATTATTCCTGTTTTCAATTTTGTCTTAGCTTTTATATTTTCTACATCTATATAATCTTTCATTTTATCTTTTTCAACTTGTGGTTTCGTATTATTGACTATACTATATGGAGATGTTGCTATAAAACTTATTAAACTTTGTTTTTTATATGTATCAAGTTCATAGCCTGCTATATAATCTCCCATTTTAGCCATATAAGATTCAAATGATGATGCATCCTCATTTGTGTACATAAACTTGCCATCATATGCTTTTTTGCTATTCATAATTTCTGCATATATTAAATCATGCTTTGCAAATTCTATTCCTAAGCTATATCCTATTACATATTTTGATACATCTGTTTTGTATACTTGAAGTATATCTGGCTTGTTGAAATTATATGGGTTTCCATGAACTGAATCTACTATAAGCTTCATGTTATTTTTAAACTTCTCAGTTGGAGTTTTCCCCTCTGGATTTTGTCCATTTTTAAGTAGTTTTTCATCAAAGTATATACCTTGCATTAAATAAATTGGTTCTTTTTTATCTTTATTAAATTTATATAAAGCATTATAAAAATTCTCACTCATTAAGTTTGGAACCTTTATGCAATTTGCTCCCATATCATAAATATAATTTATCCATCTTAAATACTCTTCTTCACTTACCTTATTTTCACTTGGAAATACCCCTGGCTTAGTTGAGTTTAAATCTACACCCACTATATCTAACTTTTCCCACTTACTATCTTTAACTATATAAATATCCTTGCCGTTAGTTTTAGTAAAATAAGTATTATCTTTTGGTACAGACTTATTTGTAGCAATATTTTCTATTCCAATTACTATTAGTACAAATATCACTATACAAATAGCTAAAAATCTCTTCATATTATTTCACTCCTATTAGCTTGCCCACTTACTAAGACTGTCTATATTTTCATCCATCCATTTACCTCTGTTTTTTATGAAGTTTTTCATTAAATTTAATTCCTCGTCATAAGACTTTGCTCTTCCTGATACAGACTTTACTAAATGTGGATGTTGTTTTAAAAACTTTTCATAGTCCTGTACGGTTTTGATGTTTTTCTCTTCAAATACTTCAAAACTATTTTCTTCAAATGCTTCAGCTTGATTGCATAAGTTTATAGGCCATTTTTTAAAGTTTCTATTGACTGAATCTCCTAATATGTTTTTTCCTTTATCTATTTCTCCTATTAAGTAATCATCACTTAAATAAGTTTTTCTTAATTCTTTATATCGTTGTACAACTTTATTTGCAAAGTTTTTATCTTGCATTAATCTATCAAACCAAGGTCTTTGGTTCATAAAGAATCCTTCATATTCAAATGGATATCCTATATCTTCTGTATGATTTCCTAAGGATTGGTTAAAGTCCCATACTGGGCCTGCCTTCATTTTTTCTTCATAATCTTTGTACATGTAAGTACTGTAAATTCCTGCATCTGTATTTTTGAAAAATTCATTTATTATATAAAAATCTACAAATGAATCTACATCAATATATTTATTGTATCCAATAGCTGGGTCGTTGAATTTATCAGAGTAAAGCATTCTTTCAAATTCACTTATATACTTTCGAATGTATTCATATTTGCCTGGAGTTAAATCTTTTTTAGGATATTTAATGTTAAGTCCATTGTTATATAGTGAAATTTCTTTTCCATAACTTTTAACTTCGATGTCGTCTTTTTTCTGTCTATCTTTAGCCAATATAAAACTACTTTCATCCATATTTTTTAAAGTTTTAGTTATATCTACTCTGTCTTCACCTCTATTGATTTTTTCAATCATCATATATACACCTTGATAATCTGCTTGGTTTAAGTTTAAGTTGTTATCATCTACTAAAAACACTTCACAAAACTTTACTCTCGGAGCATATCCCATTATATTTTTTGATGCATTTAAAGCTATATAATTTCTCATAAGCGATTTATCTGCAAAAGGAGCATTTAACACCCATTCAGAATCTTTTGGCATTCCTAGAATGCTTTCTTCTTGTTCATTTCCTTTTTTGTTTAAAAGTTTTAGACTATATTGTTTTTTAGGATACTTACTTGTACTATTTCCTCTTATATTAAAGCTTGCTCTACTTACAAGTTGAGGGGTATCGCTTAATTTATTTAACCCATCTTTTTTATTGTAAATTTGAATTTCTCCATTTACTTTTTCATCCCTATTGATTACATTTCCTTTTGTGTTTATAACTACTATAGGAAGGTTGTAATCTTTATTTATTTCAGCTTCTTGGTTATAGGATTCAAAGTTTTTTTGTTTAATTGATTCGCTTTCTTTCTTTGCTAATTCTTTTATATTGTTTAAATTTGCTACAATTAACAAAGTTAAAAATAAAAATGCAAGTGCAACAAAGCTTCTAAATATATCTTTTTTCATAATATATCACCTAACCTATGGTTTCTCCATTTTGAGCAACTATATTTACAGTGCTTACACCTTCTATTTTATATAAATCACTTATTATATTTTTATCTTCATTATTTTTCATTTTTATTTGGTATATAATTTCTAAGTTGCTTCCTACTGAGTTTTTCGCTCTTAATTGACTTCCTTTAAAAGAATTGAATACACATCTCATTATTTCTTCTTCTTTTTCTCTAAGACCTCTTATTATAAGTATGTATCTGTCTTCTTTTCCAAATCCACTAAAGCTAAACATAGTTAAAACTGCAAATAAGAATAATGAGCCTATAATTGCTACCATATAATTTGAACTACCTGTACTAAGTCCTATTGCTATACACCAAAATATATATCCTGTATCTCTTGGATCTTTTATAGCTGTTCTAAAACGAACTATAGATAATGCACCAACCATACCTAAAGATAGTGCTATATCACTACCAATAACTATCATAACCATAGTAGTTACTAATGTAAGCATTACTAAAGAAACGTTAAATTTTCTATTATACATTACCCCACTAAAAGTTATTTTGTATGTCCAAAATACTACTACGGATAATAAAAGAGCTATAGACATTGTTTCTAATGCACCTAAAGCCGTTATTGTACCACTTTGCGTTGTTAAATATTTGTATAATGTTTCCTTCATTTTACCACTTCCTTATAACATATAATTTTCGAAAAATCTTCTTGAACTACAATACTTACTAAGTGATCTGTTAGTTGTATCAAGTCCTGTTAAAGCTTGGGATATCCAACAAAATAGTTCACCATCAAACTTCACTTCTAAAACTGCGTTGTAATAATCAACTATTGGGGTCATTACTACATCTTCATTAAACATATCAAAATCAAATTCATTAGATTTTATATCACTATCTAAGGTAACCCTTATATTATTTTCATTATGTATATAAGCCCTTCTATTGTAATCTACAAGAACTGCTGGTCTGTATTGTCCTATAGTCATAATATTGTAAGCAGATTGAGCTGTATTATTATCATACTTTAAAAGTACACTATAATCTTTATTTATAAGAGCTATTGCATCTTCTCTACTTATAGTAGTTGTTTCTTTTCTTTGACTTATATTCATTTTTCTTTTTATTTCAAGTTTTACTTTATCAGTTTTAGTATCGTATATCCTTAACCTTATCTTCTTTCTTATTTCTTCTCCGTCTACCTTTGCATAGTAATCATCATCATTTAAACTATCAAAGTATAAACTCCTTATCCTATACCCATAATCTTTGTTGTTTGGGTCTGGAGTTAATACTTCTTTGAATAGTTCATTTACTTTGTAGTAATCCATTTCTCCTATTGGATACTTAAGCTCTCTTCTATTTACTATCAATTTATACCCCTCCTTTGTATATATTAAGCTTTTACAAAATTCTTTATATAGTTTAACATAAAACAACTTACTTTTATCATTTTCGACATTATTGACAATTTATTTTTGAAAATCGTGCAAAAATAGTTCTTTATTTGCTTATCCTAGTAAATAAAAAAGATCCTTCTTCTAAATTTATTAGCCTCTGGATCTTTAAATTTATTTTATTTATTTAAATATTTTTCTATTTTATAAGGTGTAAATGGCTTTTTATCAAATAAAATAGCATTCGTTGGACATCTGTGAATACATTTTTCACACCCTATACATTTTTTTGAAAATATTAGTTTTTTATCTTTCATAGATATATTTTTAGTAGGACATTCATTTTCGCATATCTTACAATTTATACACTTACTTTCATCTAGTGAAAAATTTCTTTTGGCATACTTTTTAGCATAAATTAAAAATCCATCATACACAGTTTTTGCTCCAATAGTGCTCTTTTTAAAGTTTATTTCATATTTATTGTTAGTTATAAAATCTTTCACTATTTCATCAACTTTACTTGGAGCTAAACTTAATACCCTTGCAATTTCTTCATCTGTATCTCTTTTAAAGAACTTATGATAATAATTATTTGGCATTTGTATAGAAGTATTTATAATTACATCTAAGCCTTTTTTATTAAGCACCTTAGCTAAATAAATTCTACTTGGACTATGTTTCTCAGAAGCTAGAGTATGATATACTAAACACTTTTTACTTTCATTAGGTATATTTTTATTTACCCAATCCACAAGTATTTTTGGTATCATTTCCGCATGAATAGGTCCCCCAAAAATATAAAAATCATATTCTTTATTTAAACTATCTTCTCTTTGAATATCTATAAGATCTACATTTATATTTTCCTTTTTAAAACTATCTTTAAAAAGCTTAGCTATATATTTTGTATTACCTGTTCCTGAAAAAAATATAACAGCTCCATTTTTTATCACATTATCACTTCCTAATATTTATTTAACATCCTTTATTAATTATATTATAGTTCCATCAACATTTATATCTACAAAATAAAAAAGGTGCATCCCAGATAAGTGAAGAATGCACCTTTTAAAAAACTATCTTGTTAATTCATACAATGTTAAAGCATAAATTTCCATAGCTTTAACCATATCTTTTATTTCCACATACTCATTTGGTTGATGCTCTGTCTTTTTCCCCCATGGGAATATGGCTCCAAATGCCACACAGTTGTCTATGGCTCTTGCATATGTAGCTCCTCCTGATGCTAATGGAGTTGAGTCGCATCCTGTTTCTTCTTCATATACTTTTCTTAATGTTTTTATTAAAAAATGATTGTCTGGTATGTATATAGATTTAGCCCAATCATATTCACTATATTCTAAATCATATTTTTTAGATTTTTCTATTAAAGCATTAACAAAAGTATCTTTTTCTACTGTAACTGGTATTCTAACGTCTAGATATATTTTTTCATCTTTTTCATTAAAATCTATTTTACCTAAGTTAAATGTTAATTTTCCTGATACATCTTCACAGTTTGGTAATATACTAGTTGCATGTGCATCTTCTTTTATAACATCTGCTATAAAGTCTATTGCAGGTGTATCTATTCCTATATTTTTAAGAGCTATACAAAGTCTAGCTATTGAGTTTATACCTTCATTACACTTTTGAGAATGTACACTTTTACCCATTACTGTTATAGAGTTATCTTCTTTTTTATATTCAAATCCTAGTTTTTTTAATTCTTGCTCTAATTCTTCCATTTTTATACTATTGTATGTAGCTTTGCTTGGAACTGCATTGAATGCATCTCCTGCTTTTATATTAACTTTTGAAGGCTTGTTTGATGTTAATATACATTGTAATAGTCCTTTTTCAGCATTTATACATGGGAAGGCACTATCTGGTGTAAATCCAAAGCTCGGTATTTCTTCTTTATTTTCATTATACTTAGCCATGTCTCTCCATAGTGTTTCTTCATCTGTTCCAAATATAAATCTTACTCTTTTATTTAATTTAAGACCTGCATCTAATATAGCTTTAGTTGCATATATAGCTGTTATTGTAGGACCTTTATCATCTTGAGTTCCTCTTCCATAAAGCTTTCCATCTATTATAGTTCCTTTGAATGGGTCTACATTCCACGCACTTAAATCTCCTGCTGGAACTACATCTAGATGCCCTAGTACCCCTACTAATTCTTCACCTTCTCCTATTTCTGCATATCCATAATAACCTTCTTTATCTTTGTATGTTTTAAATCCTAGTTTTTCACATAAGTTTAACATATGATTTAGCGCATCATCTATATCTTTTCCAAATGGATATTGACTACTTTCTTCACCTATCACACTTGGAATTTCTACACTTTCAATTATTGAATTAATCATTTCTTCTTGAAGATTTCCTACACTTTTTATAATTTGTTCTCTCATCCTCTTGTCCCCCTTTTGTTTTTAATTCAGGTCTTAATTAAATTATATCAACTTATATTTTTTCTTGCTATATTTATACCCAAATTTAAATATAATAAAAAATAGTGCTTATGAAAACTATAAAACGTTATCATAAGCACTATTTTTTACTATATTTCTAAAGATAATTTAGTTAATTGTATTAAGCAAATATAAAACTTAATTGTATTTATCAAATTGTTCATCAAATGTTTTATAAATATTGGTGGTGCTAAAAGTATAAGTGTTGACATTATATTTATTATAAACTCATACATGTAAATTCCTCCAAATTATCTATTTATACATTATATGAAGTTTTAAATTTTATATTATATTTTTTAAAATGTAGTAAAGGTAAACTTTTGCCATGGCTTTATGTAATCTAGTATAAATATTTCTTCTTCTCTTATACGTCCTACAACATTGGTTTTGCCACTATTTTTCATATCACAAAGTGCTATTTGTAGCTCTCCTGCATAATTTCCATATTCACTGCTTTCAATTACTACATCTCCTCTTCTTATAACTTCAGGAGCATTAAACAGTTCAAAGTTATGATCTTTATATTTAACTCTTGATTGAGTTGATCTTATCATGTTACTTGATACATCGCCTCTGTTAAAATGTAGTTCTTTTAAAACTATATCTTTTTCTGTTTTTGGTAAATTTTCTACTAAGTTAATATCAAAAGTAACTACATCTTTTCTTATTCTTCCTACTTTTTCAAGTTCTTCAATAGATGGATAACAATTTGATATTATAATGTCATCTATATTCCCTAGAGCTATTAAATGTTTTACTTGTACATCTAATGGCAAGCTTCTATGCATTTCAAGTGTTGGCAATCCTTCTGTAATAGGCCAAGGTCCAAATGTATCTTGATTTTGACTTGTTACAAAGGTAGCTGTTTTTAAGCCATACTTTTTAAACTTATCTGTACATTTCATAAAATGTTCTAATGTGAGTCCACTGTATCTATGTGGGTAGAAATTATGGCATCCTATGATATTATCTTTTTTAGGTTGATAATCCATTATAGTGTCTATATATTTAGTGTAGTTACTCATATTTATTTCTATTTTTAAATCATGAGGATTAAAGGTCATTAAAGATTCTTCAAGACCTGTAAATCCCATATCTAATCTTATGCCATAACTACTCGTTTCTTTAAAAAATGTTAAATCATCATAGCTTATTCCCAGGTCATCAAAAACTTTGGGACTAACATCAAGTATTATTTCAAAACCTTTTGAATGAGCATATTCATTTATTTGCTTGAATTTATTTAAGATATTTTCTTTGGTATCATCCACAGATAGTAAACATGAAAATATACGACTAAATCCATTTTCAGCCGCCGTATCAATATATTTTATTAATTCTTCTTCATTAGATTTGTCTACATATATTGATATTCCCAATCTTCCCATAGCATATCACTCCTTTGTTTAAATACTTTTTATTATATATACCCATAAATTTCCAAACATTAAACTTATATATAAGTTTTTTTATATTTGCATACAAAAAAGAGCTCTCTTTTTTAAAGACAGCCCTTATACTTTTATATTATGCTTTATTACTAACTTTTAATATGTTTACTTTTACTTCTTCAACTCTTCTATTTTCAACCTTAAAAACGGTGAACTTAACATTATCTAGCTCAACTACTTCGTTTTCATCTGGTATTTTTCCAAGAGCTTCTGTTAAATATCCATTTAAAGTGTCATAATCGCCTTCTTCTATATTCATGTTAAATCGATCGTTAAAATCATTTACACTTAAATATCCTTTTATTATAAAAGTATTTGTATCTATTTGATTTACTTCATCAGCTATATCATATTCATCTTCAATATCGCCCATGATTTCTTCAACTAAATCTTCCATAGTGACGATTCCTGAAAAACCACCATATTCATCAAATAGTACGGCTAGATGTATTTTAGCTTCTTTTAAAAGCTTAAATAGCTCATTTGTTCTTTTAATTTCTGGAACAAAATATGGATTATGAAGTATTTTTTCTAAATTTATATTATCAAAACCTACTTTGCTAGCTTCGGCTAATAAGTCTTTTACGTATAATACTCCAATAATATTATCTACATTATCTCTGTAAACTGGTATTCTCGAGTAATTTAATTTTAATATTTCAGATAATATATCTTTAAAATCATCTTCAATATTTATCAAGAAAGTATCACTTCTAGAAGTCATAATTTCTTTTGCTAATCTGTCATTAAATTCAAATACCTTACACAACATATCTTTTTCATCAGCTTCGATTAAACCATCTTTCTTTGACTTATCAATTAAAGATTTAATACTTTCCTCTGATGCACATTCATATTCATTATAGTTTTTTACTCCTACTACCTTTAATACAAATGATTTTAGCATTGCAATTGCTCTGCTAAATAAACTTACTCTTAAAGTCCTCTTTGAGAGTATCCCCTCGGGGTCCGGATCTAAACTTATCATATATTCCTCCTTAAAATTTAAACTTATTATATATATATTAAAAGAGTGTAGTTTTGACTACACTCTTAATTAAATTAATTTATTATTTTCTTTTTATAAGTTTGCTAACTTCCATTAATAATGTTGAAGTTATAGCTAACCCGAAAGAAATCATTAAATTAGTAAAGTTAAAGCTATCTGGCATTGTAAATACTTCTCTCATAAATGGTAGTAATGTTAATGAGAACATCCCTAAACATACTACAACTGCTCCTAATACATACTTATTACTTTTAAATCCTAACTCAAATACTGTTTCTGAGTTTGATCTTGCTGCAAATGTTTGTATTATTCTTGATAATGTAAGTGTAGCAAATGCCATTGAAACACCAAGTTCTGTTGAATGCTTCATACCTATTAATTGTGCTGTTATAGTAACTATACCTATTATAAGCCCTCTAGTCAATACAAATCCAATAGTTCCTTTTGAGAATATACTTTCATCTTTGTCTCTTGGAGGATTATTCATAACACCTTTTTCAGGTTTTTCAAGACCTAGCGCTATTGCTGGTAGTGAATCTGTTACTAAGTTTATAAATAATAATTGTATAGTTGTAAATGGATTAGGAAGTCCTGCAAATACTGCAAATAATATAGCAATTATTCCACCTAAGTTTCCTGAGAATAAATACATTATTGATTTTTTAATATTTGTATAAACTGTTCTTCCTACTTCTACTGCTTTAACTATTGTTGCAAAGTTATCATCTACTAAAACCATATCAGAAGCATCTTTTGCAACTTCTGTTCCACTTCCCATACCTATACCGATATCTGCTTGTTTTAAAGCTGGTGCATCATTAACACCATCACCTGTCATTGCACAAACCTTACCTTTGCTTTGCCAAGCTTTTACTATTCTTATTTTATTTTCTGGTGAAACCCTAGCATATACTGATATGTGTTCTAAGTTTTGATCTAATTCTTCATCACTTAAAGCATCTAACTCGCTACCTGTAAGTGCCATATCGCCTTCTTCAAATATTCCTATATCTATTGCTATAGCTTTTGCTGTTGTTTTGTGATCTCCTGTTATCATAACAGTTTTAATACCTGATTTTCTTGCATTTTCAACCGCTTCATAAACCTCTTCTCTTGGTGGGTCTATCATTGCAGTAAGTCCGATTAATGTTAAATCACATTCATCTTCTATTGTTGGAACAAAACTTTCATCTTTAACACGCTTTGTTGCAAATGCTAAAACTCTTAATGCTTTATTAGAAAATTCTTCGTTCATTTTCTTATATTCATTTATTACTTCATCACTTGCTTTAACAACTTCATCACCAACTAGTGCATATTTACATCTACTAAAGATTACATCCGGTGCTCCTTTAGTAAACATAACAACTTCGCCTTCTACATTATTTACAGTTGACATAAGTTTTCTATCACTATCAAATGGTAATTCGCTTAATCTAGTATTTATATCTCTTATTTCATTATACTCAAATCCTTTACTGTTAGCATAATTCATAAGTGCTATTTCTGTAGGATCTCCTATTTCAACACCTTCACTTGTTATATCCGAGTCATTACAAAGTGAAGATCCTAATATAAGGTAACTTTCTTGTTGAGTTATTGATTTTGATGCTGCAACTTCTAAACAACCATCTTCTACAAAAACTTTTTCTGGATTGTATACATAAGTATCTACAACAGTCATTTTATTTTGAGTTAATGTTCCAGTTTTATCTGTACATATAACACTAGTAGAACCTAATGTTTCAACTGCTGGTAACTTTCTTACTATAGCTTGTTTTTTAGCCATAGAGTTTGTTCCAACTGCTAAAACTATTGTAACTATTGAAGATAATGCTTCTGGTATTGCTGCAACTGCTATTGCTATTGCAAACATAAATGAGTTTACTAAATCTCCACCTCTCATTACTTCTATACCAAATATTAAAACAGCTAATGCAACTATTCCAACTCCTAGTTTTTTACTAAATTCATCTAGTTTAACTTGAAGTGGTGTTTGTTTATTCTCTGCATTTTCTAATAAATCTGCTATCTTACCCATTTCCGTTTCCATAGCAGTGTTTGTAACTACATATAAAGCTCTTCCGTAAACCACCATAGAACCACTAAATACTAAGTTCTTTTGATCTCCAAGTGCAGCTTCCTCATTTATTACTTCCTCATGCTTTAGAACTGGTTCTGCTTCACCTGTAAGCATACCTTCTACAACTTTAAGATTTTGAGATTCTATTACTCTACCATCTGCTGGTATATAATCTCCTGCTTCTAGTATTACAATATCTCCAGGAACAATATCTCTTGAAGCTACAGTAACCTTAATACCATCTCTTATAATTTTTGCATTTGGAACTGATAATTTTTTAAGACTCTCAAGAGAACCTTCCGCTTTTTTAGTTTGAACTACTGATAACACCGAGTTTAGCGCAATAACTGCAAATATTATTAAACTTTCTGTACCTTCACCTAAAAATACTTGAACTAAAGCTGCTATTAATAAAATTATAACTAGAGGGTCTTTAAAAGTTTCTAAAAATAATTTCCACGTTGGAGTTTTATCCTTTTCTTTTAGTTCATTGTATCCATGTGTTGTTAGTAATTTTTGTGCTGTGTCTGAACTTAAGCCATCTAAACTAGAGTTTAATTGGTTTAATGTTTCATCGATACTTTTTTTATAAAACATACTTAACCTCCGAAAAAAATTTATTTAAATAATAAAGACCTCCAAGCAAACTTTAAAGTTAAAATTTGCTTGAAGGTCTCGCTAACAAGGTTTTATCTTGCTAATCAACCGGGATGTTAATCCGAAATTGACGATTGATTATCGCATATACGAAAGCTACTCCCCTTCAAGGAGTACTTATTTATCTATATATCTATTATATAACTTTGAAATTATTTTGCAACAATTTATATATATTTAACATATATTTAACATTAATCTAGGAACTATTTTCAAGTTATATTTTTCTAAAAAATGCACATACTAATTATAAAAATCTTTAAGGTGGTAATCTTATGAAAGATAAAAATTTAAAACTATTTAAGTGGCTACTTTATATTATATATATCTTATCTATAATCTACTTCTTTGCTATACATCAAGGTGGAAAGGCCTTTATATCCTTTTTATGTTTAACTATAACTTTTATACTAAGTAAACTTTATTTTAAAAATTTTACTGTAATAGATAAGCCCTTATACATTGTAGGAAATCTATTTGTTTTAGCATCATTTTTAATAGGATCTTGCTATAAAATGTATGATATCTTTAAACCATATGACAGCATCCTTCACTTTATAAGTGGATTTATAACATTAAAAATTGGTTTAAATATACTTAGATATATATTTGTAGCCCCCCCTCGAAATTCACTAGATAAGCTATTATTTTTCATAGTAGTATTTTTCTTTAGCCTAGGAATATCGGGGCTATGTGAAATAGTAGAGTACTTACTTGATACATACCTAAATATGAAAACACAATCTGGAGGCTTAACAGATACCATGCAAGATATGATGTATGCATCTAGTGGAGCTTTCCTAATGTTAATTTACTATATTCGAAAATATAATATAAACTAAAAATGGGATGTCTTTAAGTTTACAAATAACTTAAAGACATCCCATATATATTACTCATTTACTGGTTTTTTAAGAACTGCTAAAAGTATCATCCCAACTACAGAACCGATAACTATAGCGCCTAAATAAGCTAGTGGGTGACCAACAACTGGAACAACAAATATTCCACCATGAGGCGCTCTAAGTGTTGCATTAAACATCATACTTAAAGCCCCAGCCGTTGCCGAACCTACTACACAAGCTGGTATAACCTTTAACGGGTCCGCTGCCGCAAATGGTATAGCACCTTCTGTAATAAATGATAATCCCATAACATAATTAACCTTACCTGATTCTTGTTCTTCTTTAGTAAATCTATTTTTAAAGAAAGTAGTAGCAAGTGCTATAGATAAAGGAGGTACCATACCACCAGCCATAACTGCTGCCATTATCTCATACTGACCAGAATCTAGAGCTGCAACACCAAATACATAAGCAGCCTTATTTATAGGACCACCCATATCAATTGCCATCATACCACCTAATACTAAACCAAGAACTAACTTAGAACTAGTTCCAAGACTATTTAAGAAATTAGTAATACCAACGTTAAGTGCTGCTACTGGAGGTATTATTACGAAAGTCATTATAATCCCCATTAAAAGTGTTCCAAATAAAGGATAAAGTAACACTGGTTTTATACCATCTAATGAATCTGGTAAAACACTAAATACCTTTTTAAGTCCAAGTACTAAATATCCTGCTAGAAAACCTGCAAGTAAAGCTCCTAAGAAACCTGAACCACCAGTATTTGCTAATGCTCCACCTACAAAACCTACTACTAAAGCTGGTCTATCAGCTATACTAAATGCAATATATCCTGCAAGTACTGGTAACATAAATCCAAAAGCAGTATCTCCTATTGACTTAAAGAAAGCTGCTAGAGGTGTATTTGAACCAAAGTTTGATGGGTCTATAGCATAATTATCTAATAAGAAAGCTAAAGCTATTAATATACCTCCACTTACAACAAATGGTAGCATATTTGAAACTCCATTCATTAAATGCTTATATACTTTTCTAAATGCAGTTTCATTTTCTACTTCTTCACTTGATTCTACATTTCCACCATGATTATATATTGGTGCATCTCCATTTTGTGCTTTAGTTATTAACTCTTCTGCTTTGTGTATTCCATTTGCAACCTTAGTTATTATAACTTTTTTTCCATTAAATCTAGCCATATCAACTTTTTTATCTGCTGCAACGATTATTGCTGTTGCATTTTCTATTTCTTCTTTAGTTAAAACATTTTTAGCCCCATATGAACCATTAGTTTCTACTTTTATGTTTACTCCCATTTTATCAGCTTGCTTGTTTAAGCTTTCTGCTGCCATGAAAGTATGTGCAATCCCCGTCGGACAAGCAGTAACTGCTAAAACAGTAGGGTATTTTGAAGACTTACTTTCTTTAACTACAACTTCTTCTTTCTCTTCCTCTGGAAACTTCTCTTTTTCTTTGTAATCTATTAAGTTTAAAAACTCATCTTCATTTTTTGCATTTATTAATTTTTCTCTAAATTCTTCATCCATAAGTATTGTAGATAATCTAGATAATACTTCTAAGTGAGTATTATTAGCTCCTTCTGGAGCTGCTATCATGAAAAATAAATTTGATAAGCTTCCATCAAATGATTCATAATCTATACCGGATTTTGAAACTGCTGCACCTAAACATGGATTTTTAACTGCTTTAGTTTTAGCATGAGGTATTGCTATTCCCTCTCCTATACCTGTTGTACTTTGATTTTCACGAGCTATTACTGCACTTTTGTATTCTGCTCTATCGTTTAAGTTTCCACTGTTATTTACTAAATCTACTAATTTGTCTATAGCATCACTTTTGTCTTTTGCTTTTAAGTTAAGGCTTATAGATTTTTTGTTTATTAAGTCTATTATTCTCATAAATTTATCTCCTTTCAACTTTTATTTCATCTATTAATTTGTATATGTCTTCTTTTTTTGCTAAGTCATTAGAAAAAGCTGTTGCTCCTCCACTAGCTGCTCCTAGTTTTAAAGCTTCTTCATAAGAATTTGAATTTAAATACCCTGCAATAAAACCTGCTACCATAGAATCGCCTGCTCCTACTGAGTTTTTAACTTTTCCTTTTGCTACATTACTTATAAATATTTCTTCATTTTCATTTATTAATAATGCTCCATCTTTTCCCATCGATACTAATACATTTTTAGCACCCA
The DNA here is from genome assembly GCF_051657365.1 of Paraclostridium sp. Lineage (NCBI taxonomy): Bacteria > Bacillati > Bacillota > Clostridia > Peptostreptococcales > Peptostreptococcaceae > Paraclostridium > Paraclostridium sp. The sequence continues at coordinate 24,981 of NZ_JBOFKN010000176.1, read as the reverse complement.
TTTCTTTTAATTTGCTAGCGTAAGTTATAATATCTTCAACGCTTTTTAATTTAACATTAAACAATTCTTCTAATTCGTGATTGTTTGGTTTTATTAAAAATGGTTTGTGTTTTAATACATTCATTAATAAGTCTTTTGTAGCATCTACTATTATTTTTATATTTTTATTTGCTAGTCTTTCCATTATATTTTCATAAAGAGAAGAATCTAGTGTATTTGGTATGCTACCTGCTAAAACTAATATATCATTTTCTTGTAGCTTATCAAGTTGTTCATATAACTTGTTTAAAGCTAAGTCGTCTATATTTGGACCTTGTCCATTTATTTCTGTTTCTTCACTACTTTTTACTTTAACATTTATTCTTGTAAATCCATTTTCTAGGTTTATAAAGTCTTCTTCTAAACCTTTACTTGTTAATGTGTCTTTTATATATGCACCTGTAAATCCACTTACAAAACCTAATGCTTTGTTGTTGTGTCCTAGTTCTTTTAATATTAATGATACGTTTAATCCTTTACCTCCTGGGTATACGTATTCCTCATTTGTCCTATTTACTTCTCCATTTTTTAAATTATCTAATTTAATTACATAATCTATTGATGGGTTAAGTGTTACTGTGTAAATCATATTATCACCTCGTTAGTGTTATCTTATATACTTATAATACCTTTGAATATGTTTTCCTAAAAGACAAAAAATTTCTCTTGGTTAAAAGAGAAATTTGTCGATTTGTATATTTACTTATTTAAACATAGCTATAAATTTTTCGTATTTCTTAGATTCACATATACTTATTACTTTAGCTATTGAGTCTATTCTTTTGTATATATTTGAAAATAAGTCTTCATAATTTAATATACTTTCTTTTTGTAAGCATAGCATTACTACAAGTCTTACTTGTCCTACTTCCCAATTTATACTATTTTTAAGTATTCCTATTGCTATGGAGTTTTTATAAACTTCACCTTTAGCTCCATGAGGTATTGCTACCATGTTTCCTATTTCTGTTGTAGCTATTTTTTCTCTTTCTATATAAGAGTGTTTCATTTGTTCATCTATATAATTTTTATCTAATAATTTTTGTGACATATACTTTATTACATCATATTTGTTTTCAAAATCTAGGTCTGTAAAGAACAAGTCTTTGTCAAATATTTCAGATACATTAATATTGTAATATATTTTTCCTGTATCTATAAATTTTTCTATTATTTTTATTTCTTTGTCGTCTAAAAATGGTGATACGTTTATTACAGGTATGTTTTCTAGTTTTATAGGTACTGTAGCTATTATAAAGTCAACATCTAAAACTCCTATATAATCTATTAAGTAAGATGGTATAACTTTTAGTATTTCTAGTTTTTTATCAAATTTAGCTTCTAGCTTTGCTTTTATAAGCAAAGATGTTCCAACTCCTGAAGCGCATACTATTATAGTTTTTAGTACTTTGTCATTGTCATTGTAAGATGACCTTTGAAGTGCTCCTCCTATGTGTATAGCAATATTTGCAGTTTCACTTTCGTCTATATTTATGCCTAAATCTTCTTCTAGTGTGTTTTTAGCAATAGTTGCTAGTTCAAAAGCAAATGGGTATTTGCTTTTTATATCATTTGCTATTACATTTTGATTGTTTACGTTAATTTCTTTTTTTATACAAAAGCTACTTATATGTCTGTGTAAATATTCTTTAAATACTTCATCTTCACTTATATCTATAGAAGTTGCCAGCTTTAAGTTTTTTGTAAATCTATTTATTGATTGAAGTATCTTTTCTTGAAAGTCTTTGTTGTCTTGTTTTTTAAATTTGTCTTTGTAGTTTTTTATATAATGATTTATATATTCTTCATAATTTTTATTATCTTCTAATGATAGTGATATTAATATGTAATTAAATATATTGTTAAATTCATAATCTGTAAGTATGCTATTTTCTTTTTCTAGGTTATATAGTATTTCTGATTTTATTTGTGGTATGCTTTTTTTTATATATTCACTAAAAAAGTCTTCTAGTTTTATGTCTTTGTAGTTTATTGAACTTTCTAAAATACATTTTTTTAAATCTTCTATATCTCCATCAATACTTACACCTTGTTTATGTTTTGATATTATTTTTAAATTATAGTTGTGTAATATATTTTTTACTTCTTTTAAGTCATTTTTTATAGTAGATAAACTTACATACATTTCATCTGCTAAGTTTTCTATTTTTAATGTCTTATCTTTGTATAAAAAAATTACTTTTTTTAATATGTAGCTTATTCTGTTTATATCATTATTGTTTGTTTCATCTTTTATTTCTTTTATAGACTTTATATCCCCAACTAATTTATATCCGATACCTCTTATTGAGTCTATTTTTACATTTTCTAGTGTTGAATTTATATTTTTTACTTCTACTTGTATTGTTTTAGTAGAACAACCTATTTCTTGTGCTAAAGCTTTACTACTTATAGGCTGTGTACTTTGCTTTAGTATTTCAACTATTTTTGATTGTCTTGTGTTTAAAATATACTCCAATGTTATCAACCCTTACGTATTTGTTTATAGTTAATTTCATTTTACTACATTATCTCTTATTCTTTCAATTATAAACTTTATAATTAAATTTTATTTGATTTTATTTATTTTTTAAGTTACAAATTATTGTTAAAATGTTATACTACTTAGAATATTAATTTTACAGATTCGGGGAATTAAAGGAGGATTTATGAAAAAGTTTTTAGATGAAGTCTCAAAATCTATAAGATATATAATTCCTATTATAGTGTTTTTTATAGGAGTTATCATTTTTAAAAATTTCAATAACATATTGTCGTTTATTAAAACGAACTTATCTATAATTTCTGGGGTTTTAACTCCCTTTGTAATAGGTTTTTTAATTGCATATATACTTAATAAACCTATGAAGTATTTACAAAAGAAGTTTAAGTTAAGTAGGGGTATTAGTGTTCTTATAATTTATGGAGTACTTTTAACTGTTTTAGTTTTTATTTGGTTGTATATAGTTCCAATTATTCAAACAAATATAGCTGATTTATATTCATTTATGCCTCATAACATAGGTGAAGTCGAAAATATGATTAATTCTATACTTTCAAATTTAAAAATAAATATGAAAAGTCCAGATGTAGTTTTACAGATAAAAGAATTTATATCAAGTTCAGTTATACCTACACTTACTTCTATTGCTGGTGTTGTTAGTCAAACTTTACTTGAGGTTATAGGTTTAGCTGTAACTTATACTGTAAATATTTTCTTAGGAATTGTAATTTCTATATACTTATTATTATCTAAGGAAAAATGTATAGAGATTTTTAATGATTTATGTGAATGTATGTTTGGACAAGTTTATTTAAAGGTTAAGGAGTTTGGACAAATCCTTGATAAAAATATAGGTTCTTATATTATTGCAAAGTTTATAGATTCTTTAATTTATGGTACTTGTTGTACTATAATACTTGTTTTATTAAAGTCTCATTATCCTATGTTTGTGGGAATAATAATTGGTATAACAAATATGATTCCATTCTTTGGTCCAATTATCGGTACTATTGTTGCTGTGTTTATAAACCTGTTCTTCTCATTTGATAAGGCACTTATTGTGCTTGTGGTTATGGTTGTGGTTCAACAGTTAGAGAGTGCTATTTTAGAGCCTCATTTTGTAGGAAAGCAAGTTGGGGTACCTCCTATTATTACTATTCTTGCAGTTACGTTGGCTGGAAAGTATACTGGTTTTTTAGGTATGATGCTTTCTGTTCCTATTGCAGGGGTTATTATAATTTATGTGAATAGATTTATTGCTAAGAAAAAGGGTTATGCTAATAAATAAAAGTCCCAATTGTTAGGTGAAGGGTTAATATATAAGTTTTGCGACCAAAGCTGGAAAAATGCTTTAAATGTGGCTACAACTTATATATTAACCCTTCGCCTTTTTTGTTGAGAATTTTATTTATTCTAGGTTTAGGTTGTAGGAGTTTCCGATTTCTTTGAAACTTTTATCAGAGCCAGTTATTATTACTTTGCTTCCTTTTGGTATTTGGTCAAATAACCATTTAACGTCTTTGTTATACATTCTTATGCATCCAGCTGATACGTTTTTTCCTATGCTGTTTTCGTTGTTGTTTCCATGTATTGCGTATGTTGTTCCGTAAGTTTTTCCTACTTCAAGTCCTATCCATCTGTTTCCTAGTGGGTTTCTTGGGTCCCCTCCTGGTATGTTTTTTTTGTAGTAAGGTCTGTTTATTATTTTGTTTACTATTTTAAATTGTCCTTTTGGTGTGGGGCTGGATTTGCTTCCTGTTGCTACTGTAAATTCTTTTATTAGTTTTCCATCTTGGTAATATGCCATTTTGTTGTTTGATGTTTTGATTATTATATAATGTCCTTTTGATAGATTGTCGTTTTGATTTGTTTGGTTGTTGTTTGTGATTGGTATTAGGTAATCTCCACTACACCATCCATAAGTTTTTTTGTACTTTACTTTGTACCAAATTCCCGATTTTGATGTTGTTTCAATTATAGTTCCTTTTTTTAGGCTTCCAATTTTTTTATGAGTTGTTCCTGGTCCACTTCTTATGTTTAAGGTGCTTGCATTTACTTTCATTTTAGTTTTGCTTTGAACTGTTTTTGTTTGAGTTGTTTTTTGATTGGTTTTATTGTTTTCTTTGCTATGTGCAAATAAGTAGGTTGTATTTGTTGTTATCATAAATATAGAAATTAAAAAAGCTATAAGTTTTTTTATGTCACTCACTTCCTTTTATTTTAAGCCCTATATATAATATATAAAAAGCTTTTCTAAGGTGTATTAATTTAGGTGTCATTAATGTAATTTAAGTTACATTTTCGTTTCTTGTTGTATAAAAAAAGAAGCTTTTAAAAGCTTCTTTTTAAGTCCATTTTCTAGTATCTTGCTACTATATTATTAATTTCATCTACTAAAAGATCTAGTTTTATCATATATTATTTAAATATTTTACTTTGATAAATAATGTCTTTTGATAGTGTTTCATATTCGCTAACTTTCTTTTTCTTAAAAGCTTATACTTTTATTACTATCATCATCTGATTCTTTTAATTTAAAGTTTTCAATTAGTGTTTTTAACATTTGTGCTTGTCCATTTAGTTCTTCACTAGCTGCTGCACTTTCTTCTGATGTTGCTGAGTTGTTTTGTACTACATCTGAAATTTGCTCTACTCCTACAGTAACTTGAACAATAGCACTAGATTCTTCTTCTGATGTTTTAGCTATTTCATTAACTAATACAGTAGCTCTATTTGTTGTATTTATTATCTTTTGAAGTGATGTTGCTGTATTGTCTACAATATTAGTTCCTTTATCAACTGCTTCTATTGAATTTTCAATAAGTGTTGCTGTGTTTTTAGCAGCTTCTGCAGATTTTGCAGCAAGGTTTCTTACTTCATCTGCAACAACTGCAAAGCCTTTGCCTGCTTCTCCTGCACGGGCAGCTTCTACTGCTGCATTTAATGCTAGTATATTTGTTTGGAATGCTATGTCATCTATTGTTTTTATTATTCTTCCTATTTCATTAGAAGTAAATGATATTTCTTCCATAGATGCAATCATTTGTTTCATTTGTTCATTACCTTCTTCAACTTGGTTGCTTGAGTTTGCCATTAAATCATTAGCTTTTCTTGCATTTTCTGCTGTATGTTTAATTTTATCAGATATTTCTCCTATAGTTGCTGATAATTCTTCTATTGCACTTGCTTGTTCTGTAGTTCCTTGAGATAGCATTTGTGATCCACTTGCAACTTGATTTGATGCAGAACCAACTTCTGATGATGCTATATTTATTTGTGTCATTGTTTCACTTAAATCATTAGTTATTCTTTCTATTGATTGTTCAATATCTTTAAATACTCCTATATACTCTACCTTAGGTTTTGTATTAAAGTTACCTTCTGAAACCTCTCCTAATACAATTACTGTATCGTTTACCATTTCTTTAGTTTTGCTGCTCATTTTTCTCATACTATTAGATAAAGATCCTAATTCATCTTGTGAGTCATACTCAATATCAATGTCATAATCTCCATCTGCCATTTTATTTGCAGCTTCTTCTATTTCTGCTATTGGATTTCTTAAGCTTTTTGTAATGTATATAGATATAATTATCCCAGCTATTATACTAACTATATTTAATGTAGTAGATATAAATTCTGATTTTGCTACTGCTGATTTTACGTCTTTGTCAAATTGAGTAGCACTATCTTTTGCAGTTTTATACATATTTTCTGATATGTTTGTACATTCCTTAAATGCTTTAGCATATCCAGTAAGATCTATTTCTGTCATTGGCCCTTTAAACCCTGGCTGTTGTGTAATTGCATATATTTTTTCATATTCTTGTCTTAATTGTTCTACATATCTTTCAAGATCTTCAACTTCTTTAGAAACTTCTTTACTTTCTAGAGATTCATTGTTACTTATTTTATCAATTCTAGTGTTAAGACTATCAAATTCTTCTAAAACAAGTTGTCTTGTTTGAATATGTTCATTATCTGCAAATCCTCCATTGATTCTTCTTGATATACCAACTAAGTCTCTACGTATTCCCATTGATTGATCTGTTAATTCATATGGTCCTTTAAGTAATTCATTGCTTAGATTTCCTGCTTTTTTTAAGTTATATAGTGTATTAACGTTTGCAATTGTCATCATCACTAATAAAATAGTAAAGCATATCCCTAGCTTTTTTCCTATTTTTAAGTTTTTCATCTATATTACTCCCTTCATATTTTTTAAGCCCCAAATAGTTATTACTATTTTTTATACGGATAAACAGCTTAAATACTTTAGGTTTTATGCTTAATATAGTGAAAATATTTTCCTAAGCAAAAATAAATAAAGCAAGGCAGCTTCGTTGGTGTGTGAAGAGCGCCTTGCTTTATTTTTAAAATTAATATATTTAAATATTAATAATGCTAACTTAGTTCATTTGTTTCATTGTTTTCATTTCTTAATTTTTTAACTTTTATTGCAAATAATATTGTAAATAATATTGCTGCAAGTATTCCTATTGCATTTGATATTCCAGCATGTAATCTAAATCCTTCTGGTGCTTGCATTATATATGCAAATGTTACTGCTGTCATAAATATTGCTGGTATTGTACTTATATAGTGATTTTTGTTGTGTTTTGCTAAATATGCTGACCCTGTCCATAACATTATCATTGCTAATGTTTGGTTGGCCCAAGAGAAGTATCTCCATATTATATTGAAATCTATAAATGTTAATGCAATTCCTACTATAAATAGTGGTATTGATATCATAAATCTATTTTTTATACTACTTTGGTCTATTTTCATAGCATCTGCTATTGTAAGTCTTGCACTTCTAAATGCTGTATCTCCACTTGTTATTGGACAAACTACAACTCCTAGTATTGCTAGTATTCCACCTATTGGTCCCATTAAAGTATTAGATATTGTGTTTACTACTGTTGCAGGTCCTCCTGCTGCTAATATTACATCTAGTTGAGGTACTCCACCGAAGAATGTCATAGCTGCTGCTGCCCATATTAATGCTATTATTCCTTCTGCTATCATTGATCCGTAGAATACTCTTCTTGTTTCACTTTCTTTTTGAACACATCTTGCCATCATTGGTGATTGTGTTGCATGGAATCCTGATATTGCTCCACATGCTATTGTTATAAATAAGAATGGGAATAATGGTTGTCCATTTGGATTTAAGTTTTGAAGTGTTACATTTGGTATATCATATCCTTGGAATATTAATCCTCCTGCAACTCCTAATGCCATTATTAAAAGTGCTGCTCCAAATAGTGGGTATATTTTCCCAATTACTGTGTCTACTGGTAAAACTGTTGCTGCTATATAGTAAAGTACTATTACTACTACCCATATTTTAGCATCTATTGATGTTACTGTTGTAAGTAATGCTGCTGGTCCTGTCATAAATACTGTTCCAACTAATATTAATAATACAACTGTGAATATTCTCATTAATGTTTTTGTTGAGTTTCCTAAATATTTTCCAACTAATTCAGATGCTGACGCACCTTCATTTCTCATTGATAAATATCCTGATAAGAAGTCGTGTACTCCTCCTGCAAATATACATCCAAATACTATCCATAAAAATGCTGCTGGCCCAAATAATGCTCCTTGTATTGCTCCAAATATTGGTCCAAGTCCTGCTATATTTAAAAATTGTATAAGGAATATTTTTCTCCATTTCATTGGTACGTAGTCTACTCCATCTTCAAGCGCTGTAGCTGGAGTTTGGATACTATCGTCAATTCCAAACGTTTTTTCTACGAATTTACCATAAGTAAAATACCCTATTATAAGTAATGCTATTGATCCTAAGAAACTTATCATTTAGGTTCACCCTTTCTCTTTTTTTAATAAAATAAATAATTGCTTTGCGATTAATTTAATAATACTCCTCTTTGTTAATGTTTTGTTTTTTATTGAGTTAAATGTATGTAAATGTGCATCAAATGCATTTTTTGATACATTAAATGCATTTGATGCACATTTAATTTTCATATAACGTTTTCATTTATATTTCAAAAAATTAAAAAAAGCCTTATTAAAAGGCTTCTTTTTAACTAATAATTACATATATATTAAGCTTCTAATTTAGAATTATTAGCTTTCATTTTTTTAACTTTCATTGCAAATAATACAGTAAATACTATTGATACAATAACACCTGTTATATTAGATATTCCTGCTGGCAATCTAAATCCTTCTGGTGCTTGCATTATATATGCAAAAGTTACAATTGTCATAAATATTGCTGGTATTGTACTTATATAATGATTTTTATTTTCTTTTGCAAGATATACTGACCCTGTCCATAACATTATCATTGCTAATGTTTGGTTGGCCCAAGAGAAGTATCTCCAAACTATATCAAAGTCTATAAATGTTAATCCTATACCTACTATAAATAATGGTATTGATATCATAAATCTGCTGTTTGTACTACTTTGATCTATTTTCATAGCATCTGCTATCGTAAGTCTTGCACTTCTAAATGCTGTATCTCCACTTGTTATTGGACAAACTACAACTCCTATTATAGCTAATGCTCCTCCAACTTTTCCCATTAGTGAAGTAGATACAGTAGTTACTACTGCTGCTGGCCCACCTGCTGTAAGCATTACATCTAGCTGTGGTACTCCTCCAAAGAATGTCATAGCTGCTGCTGCCCATATTAATGCTATTATTCCTTCTGCTACCATTGATCCATAAAATACTTTTCTTGTTTCACTTTCTTTTTCTATACATCTTGCCATCATTGGTGATTGTGTTGCATGGAATCCTGATATTGCTCCACATGCTATTGTTATAAATAAGAATGGGAATAAATGTTGTCCTTTTGGGTGTAAGTTTTGAAGTGTTATGTTTGGTATATCATATCCTTGAAATATTAATCCCCCTGCAACTCCTACTGCCATTATTAAAAGTGCTGCTCCAAATAGTGGATATATCTTACCTATAACCTTGTCTACTGGTAAAACTGTAGCTGCTATGTAATAAAGAACTATTATAACTACCCATATACTTGCATCTATTGATGTTAATGTAGTAAGTAGTGCTGCTGGTCCTGTCATAAATACAGCCCCAACTAATATTAAAAGTACTACTGTAAATACTCTCATTACAGCTCTTACTTTGTCCCCTAAATATAAACCTACTAGTTCTGATGCTGATGCTCCTTCATTTTTCATTGATAAATATCCTGACAAGAAGTCGTGTACCCCTCCTGCAAAAATACATCCAAGCACTATCCATACAAATGCTGCTGGTCCAAATAATGCCCCTTGTATTGCTCCAAATATTGGTCCAAGTCCTGCTATGTTTAAAAATTGTATAAGAAATATTTTATTCCACTTCATAGGAACATAATCTACTCCATCTGTAAGTGTATTTGCTGGTGTTTGGATGTTATCATTTATTCCGAAAGTTTTTTCAACAAACTTTCCATAAAAAGCATATCCTAATAAAAGCAGTACTATTGATCCTAAAAAACTTAACATCTTAACCTCTCCCCTCGGTAAAATAAGTATTGATAATATCATTATAAATATTTACTTCTTATTTATAATGATATAGATATTTTGTATTTATTTGTCGCTTTTGGAACTAATTGTATTTTTTAGGGAACTAAGCGCGCTTTTTTAGGAACTAACTGCTTTTACAAATGCATAATTTTTCTAAATTGCTTTACTTTACTTCTACTAACTTCTAGTTCGTGTTTATTTTTTAGCTTTATAATATATGTGTTATTAATCCAAGGTATTATTTCTTTTATTTTACCTAAATTAACTAAATAAGATCTATGACACCTGTAAATCATTTTGTTTTTCATCATATTTTCAACGTGTGAAATTCCTTCTTTTATTTCAAATCTATCATTTTTTGTATGTATATATGTAGTTTTTTTATGAGCTTCACAATAATAAACATCATTAATATCTACAACTATTATTTTATTATTTTTCCACAAACTTAACTTTTCTGAAATATCATCCCCTTCAGTTATTTTGTGGTAATTATAATTTGAGTAATCGTTTTCCAATTTGTTAAATAAATTTATTAATCTTTTTTCTGAGTATGGTTTTAATATATAGTCGTATATATCTAAAGAATGAGCTTTTGCTGCATATTCTTTGTATTTTGTAGTAAATACTATTTTTGGCTTATTCTCAAACTTATTTATAATATTTGCCAATAATATTCCATCTAATTTTGGTATTTTTATGCTTAAAAAAATTAAATCAACAGTATTATTTTGCATAAATTCTAATACCTCCATACCATCCTCACATTCTCTTAATATTTTTATATCACTATTATTTTCTATAATAAATCTAAGTTCTTCCTTTGCAGATAATTCAGGCTCTACAATTATTGCTTTTATCTCCTTCATCATAATCAACCCTCTTTATTATTTTAGTAACATATTTTATTATTAATACATATCTTTATTTTAAAACAACAATGTAGGTATTAATAGTCTGTTTTCTAATAATGTTTTTTTCACAATTTTCACAATTTTTCATTTTTTAGTTGACAGTTTTTAAATTTAATACTATTATAATAAAAACGAATATTTGACCGTTGATAAGGGGTAGTAGTTAAGTTTGGATTATTATAGAGAGCTGGGGATGGTGGAATCCCGGTATAAGAAAACTTTATGAATGGGCCTTTGAGGTTATGTGTCCTGCACGTTATAGCAGGCAAAGTATGTTTGTACTTTAGTGAGTGGCAATTTGTGTTTTGATTGCAATTTAGGTGGTATCGCGGAGAGATCTTCGTCCTATTTTTTAGGGCGAAGTTTTTTTATTGCAATTTTTAATTTAAGGAGGTGATTTTGATGTTGTGAACTGTTGATTTAGGTAAAGGTGATGACTCTCATTGGTTGGTTTTTTATAAAATATTAAATAATTTTAGGAGGATTTTAAATTATGAAAACGAAAAAATTAACATTAAATTCAATACTTTTAGCTATAGGGCTTATACTTCATCAAGTCACTCCAGCTTTGGGGCTTCCTATGCAACCTGATTTTGCTTTGGCTATGTTGTTTGTAATTATGCTTTTAAATAAAGAAGATTATAAAATTTGTATGGTTTGTGCAATTGTTACTGGTGTGTTTACTGCTTTGACTACAAAATTTCCCGGAGGACAGCTTCCCAATATTTTAGATAAGGTTGTTACTGCTAATTGTGTTTATATTTTGATATTGCTTTTTAATAAAAAGGATAAATTTTTGCCTTTTATTATTCTTCCTATTGGTACTTTAATTAGTGGTTTTGTTTTTTTAGGATTTGCTAAAATTATAGCAGGGCTTCCTGCTCCATTTTTGCCTTTGTTTTTAACTGTGGTTGTTCCAGCTTGTATCATTAATTTATTTGCAGGATTATTTTTATATAAAGTAGTTAAATTATCACTTAAAAGAACTTCTTCATTTTGAATTAAATAAATTAAAAATAAAAAAAGCTTACTTTAAGTATGTAGTAAGCTTTTTTTCATAATTACTGTACAGTTTCCATTACTGTGTATTTATTTAACTTTATATCATAATCTATATATACTTCTTTTTTATTTTTATCTAATGCAACTATGTTTATCTTCTTTGCTCTCATATCTTCTTCTTTTCCTGTTTTTGGTGCAAAACATTCTACTTTAGAGCTTGTATCTCCTGGAAGTAACGTGTCATATGTTGATAAGTATACTACTTCTCCATTATCTAATTCCAATTCTACAGTTACGCTAGTTACTGGAACTTTTGAATTGTTTTTAAATTTTGTTTCAAAATATATATTTCCTATTGAATCTGGTTCTAATATTTTTTTATCTACAAATTCAATGTCATTTACTAATACTGGCGAGTCTATACTTTCTTCAACTTCACCTTCTACTACACTATATTTATCTAACTTAATATCATAATCTATGTATAATTGCTTATCTTCATCTAATACTACTAAGTTTATCTTTTTAGCTTTCATATCTTCTTCTTTACCTGTCTTTGGTGCAAAACACTCTATCTTTGAACTAGTTTCCCCTGGCTTGATTGTATCGTAAGTAGATAAGTATGCATCTTCTCCATTGTCTAGTTCTAATTCTACAGTTATTCCAGTTATAGTTTTATCTGAGTTGTTTTTTAACTTTGTTTCAAAGTATCTGTTTCCTACTGAATCTGGTTCTAATATATTGTAGTCTACAAATTCAATATCTTTTACTGAAATAGGTGATTTAGATGTTTTTTGATTTAAAGTTGTACTGTTTTCCTCTGATTTTTTAGTTTCACCACTATCTGAACATCCAGTTGCTAGTGAAACCATTAGTATAAGTCCTAGTGTTAATCCTATAATTTTGTTGATCTTCATGTAATAATTCCTCCAATAGTATAATCAAGTATATTATACATAAGTAGCACTTCGTAATTTGTCGATTCTTGCATAAATTATAAATTTTTTCCATATGCCTGTAATTGTTGTTATTGCTAAGGTTTAATCTTTAATTATTATTTTGTAAATTTTAAACATAACGTATTCCCAATTGTTAAATATTGTATATAATTGTAGTAGGAGGTGAATTATTAAAATGATTAAATTTATTATACCCTTAATGCTAAGCTTCTTATTTTTAGTTGGTTGTGAGAGTATAGATAATGCTAGTATTTTTAATGATATAAGTAATATGAGTGAGGTTAAATTGTGTAATTTGATTGAGTTTGATAATTCCTATGTAGGCGATAATAGTGCTGTTGGTAATATTATATATAATTTACCAGGCAATAATTTCAACGAAGGATTTAGTTTAAAAACTGATAAAAAACCTTATGAAATAAATATAAAATATGATTTTAATAGTTATGAGGATTTAAATTCAAAAGATTTTTCTAAAAAAAATGCTTTGGTTATGTTTTCACTTGTGGAAAACGCTCATGTTATAAATTTTAATATTAATGAAAATGTTTATACTTATACAAAATCAGATATTGAAAAATGGTATGGATCTGATTTTGATAAAATACTTAATGATATACAATCTTGGAAAGAATTTGCTACTAGTTAAAACTTACTTAAAATAGATGTTAAAAAAAGCTAGGTATGAATATGTTCATACCTAGCTTTTTGCTTTAATATTTATAGTTCTTGTGTAATACATTTTGATATTTGTTTTGAATTTAGTATGTTGTCTTTTAATTCTAATACATCTATTAATATTAATTTTTTAGCACTTTCATTTATGTTGTTTAAAAATTCTACTGTGTCTTCTTTTGAATTTTGCTTGTTAAGTAGTAAGTCTATGTCATAACACAGTTCTAATTCTGTTTTGCTTATTTTTTTAAGTTGTTTTACGTTGTTTATTAAAAAGCGTAATTCATTTGAAAATATACGCTGATTATATAAAAAGTCATCTATGTTTTTAGATAATAATGTTGCATTATTTGCATCTACTTTTTTGATTGCAAGTTCGTTTACTATTAACATTTCTTTTACTTCATCATCTAATATTAAATTGCTTCTTCCTAAGTTGTATAATTTAGTTAGTATTTCTTCATTAAGTTTTATGATTTTATTTACTTCTTTTTTAGTTATATCACTCATTTTGTATGGTAGTATTAAATTGTTTGCAAGTATTGCTAATCCTGTACCTATTAATACAAATATTATTCTATTTATAGATACAGTTCCCATATTAGCTGTCATTGCTGCTGCTCCTAGTGCTGATATAGTGTTGCATATCATTTGATTTTTGTATACTGTTTGATAGTTGCTTGTGTATCCAACTATAAGTATTATCATTGTTCTTCCTGATGGATCTTTTACTATAGAAAATAGTATTTCAAATAATATTAATCCTATTATAGTTCCTATAATTCTTTCTTTTCCTTTTGTTTTACTTGCTTCAAGGTATGGTTGAACTATAGATGATAAACTGAATACTAACCATTTACCATATTCTAAATTAAATGCGCTCACTACAAATACCCCTAAACCTGTTACTATTGCTCCTCTTAGTGCAAATGTAAATTTAAGTGAGTCTTTGTGCATGTTATTTTTTAACTCGTTTAAGTTGTTTAATATGTCTTTTGTGAAGTATTTTTTATGAACATTTTCTATACTTTCATTTTTTATAGCTTCTAAGTCATATTTTAAAATACTTGCTGCATCTTGTAATTCATATGTTAAATAGTGTTTTGAGTTAATTTCTTTGTTTTCTTGTAAGTAATTTATTATGCTTTTTATAATTTCATCATTTGTCATTTGTTCTTGTGAGAATTTTTCTATGTCGTTTAATATAGTTTTAATTTTATTTAATGATTCTTCATAACCTTTGTCAAAATTTTTGTCGTTTCTAATTTTTCCTAAAGTTAAGTTTATACTTTCTAAAAAGTTGCACATGAAAAAAGATTCCATTATGTTTGTTGGTAGTTCTATATTTTTATCTATTCTTTTATATATACCAGATACTATATTTTTTATGTTTTTGTATGTATCATTGTTTAAAGCATTTACTATGTCTAGTTTTTCATTGTTTATCATTAAGTCTATTTGTTCATTTATAGATTTTATAGAACTTTTTATAGTACTTTTAGTTTCTTTTTGTAATTTGTTTTTGTTTGCTAACATTTGTAATGCCATTATTGCTAATCCACAAAATGCTAAACCTACTAGTCTTGTTGGTAGTTCTTTTATGCTTACTGGTGTGTATAACATAAATAGATATCCTAAGGTAAATGCTACGTATGTAGGTTTTTTAGTATTGTAGGTAAATGTATATAGTATTGAAAATATTACTACAAAAGTTATTATTAATCCTAGTATAGCGTTTGTTGATGCTATGTGTGCTGCTATTCCTAGACCTACTTCTATTCCTATAAAGTATAGTGTGTTTTTTATTGGGTTTATGGTATAGTCTGTACCCATTAAAGATAGTGCTGCTGTAACTCCTGCTACTCCAACTAGTGTGTTGTCTGCCCCGAATGCAGATTTGAAACTTACTATTACTCCTACTATGACTAAAAACATTATAGTTGTAGGTAAAACTTTTTTCTTGTTAATGCTCATTTACATAATCCCCTTCAATGTTTAAATTAAAAATATTTTAGTATAAAACAATTATAATACTTTTTTGTATTTTTTTCTAGTATATACCCACTTTGTATTTCCCTTAAATTTTTCTATTTTTTTTAAATATTTTGATTTGATTAAAAATGTTCAAACATAAGTACATCTCTTCTTACTGTAAATAGTTCATAATCAATATTGTATTTACATATTATGTAATGAAATATGGATATTTAAACAATTCATATTTGAATTTTATAAAGTATAAGGAGGGATATAATCAGATGGTTCAAATGAAATGTCCAGTTACTGGAAGATCCAGTAAAACTATACCAGAATCTGTAAACTCCAATAAAAATTGCGGGTCTAATCAATTAAATCTAAATATTCTTCACCAAAACTCAAACTTGAGCAATCCAATGGGAAGTAACTTTAATTATGCTAAAGAATTTGAAAAAATTGATTTTGAATCTCTAAAAAAAGATTTATATAATTTAATGACAGATTCAAAAGATTGGTGGCCAGCAGATTTTGGCAACTATGGACCACTATTTATTCGTATGGCATGGCATAGTGCCGGAACTTATAGAATAGGTGATGGTCGAGGTGGCGCAGGTGATGGCTCTCAAAGATTTCCACCATTAGATAGTTGGCCTGATAATGTTAATTTAGATAAAGCTCGTAGACTACTTTGGCCAATCAAACAAAAATATGGTGATAAAATTTCATGGGCAGATCTTATGATATTAGCAGGCAATTGTGCACTTGAATCAATGGGGCTTAAAACAATTGGATTTGCGGGTGGTCGTATAGATATTTGGGAACCAAAGGATATTTACTGGGGATCAACTGATCAAATGCTTGGAACTAATAAAATTGGTGATACAAATGAAATTAAAAATCCACTTGCTGCGGTTCAAATGGGATTAATTTATGTTAATCCAGAAGGGCCTGATGGAAAACCTGATCCAGTTGGATCTGCAAAGGATGTTAGAGAAACATTCGCTCGTATGGCTATGAATGATGATGAAACTGTGGCCCTTATAGCTGGTGGGCATACATTTGGCAAATGTCACGGTGCAGCTCCTGCTACATATGTGGGGCCAGCCCCAGATAATGCGAGTATTTCTGAGCAGGGACTTGGTTGGAAAAATAGCTATAAAACAGGCAAAGGCATTGATACAATCAGTAGTGGAATTGAAGGTGCATGGAAACCAAATCCAACAAAATGGGATATGGGATATTTAAAAACATTGTTTAAACATCAATGGGAGTTGGTTAAAAGCCCTGCTGGAGCGTATCAGTGGTTAGCTAAAGATGTAGATGAAAAAGATTTGATTGTAGATGCTCATGACCCATCAAAGAAACATCGCCCTATGATGACAACTGCTGATTTAGGAATTCTCTATGATCCTATATATAATAAAATTGCAAAAAACTATTTAAACAATCCAGATAAATTGTCATCTGATTTTGCACGTGCTTGGTTTAAATTGACACATCGTGATATGGGACCTACATCACGATACCTTGGTCCAGAGGTTCCTAGTGAAAAATTCATATGGCAAGACCCTGTCCCTGAAGTTGATTATGAACTTATTAATAAAGATGATATAAAATATCTTAAAAAGAAAATTTCAGATTCTAAATTATCAGTATCTCAACTTGTTTCTACAGCTTGGGCATCTGCATCTACATTTAGAGGATCTGATAAACGTGGTGGTGCAAATGGAGCTAGAATTCGTCTTGAACCTCAAAAATCTTGGGAAGTTAATGAGCCTGAACAGTTAAATGATGTTTTACAAGTTTTTGAAAAAATAAAGTCAGATTTTAGTTCTTTTAAAATGGTTTCTTTGGCAGATTTGATTGTCCTTGGAGGATGTGTAGGTATTGAAAAGGCAGCGAGAAAATCAGGATATAAGGTTACTGTTCCTTTTATTCCTGGGCGTACAGATGCATCTCAGGAATATACTGATGTTAAGTCATTTTCTGTACTTGAGCCAAAATATGATGGGTTTAGAAATTATATAAAATCTGATTATTCAGTTTGTGCTGAAGAGTTGTTAATTGATCGTGCACAGCTTTTAACTTTGACTGCTCCTGAAATGACAGTTTTGATAGGTGGTATGCGTGTATTAAATACTAATTATAAAAAATCTCAGTATGGTGTTTTTACAGATAGACCAGAGGTTCTTACAAATGATTTTTTTGTAAATCTTTTGGATATGAATACGGTTTGGGAACCGACTTCTTCTAGTGAGCAAGTATTTGATGGTCGTGATCGATTAACTGGTAAGTTGAAGTGGAAAGGGAGTCGAGTTGATCTTGTTTTTGGATCTAATGCTCAGCTTCGTGCTATTTCAGAGGTTTATGCAAGTGAAGGATCTTTGGTTAAATTTTTAAAGGATTTTATATGTGCTTGGAGTAAGGTTATGAATGCTGATAGGTTTGATGTGTTGAATCATTAAAAAGGATGTAGGTAGATTTGTTTTTATGCAAATCTATCTACATCCTCTTTTTTAGTGTTTGTCTGAATTTTTAACTTTTGGTTAACTATTATCTGTGTTTTAGATATACGTTGCCTTTACAAATAATTTATAGTCATTTTAATTGTATAGAATTCATAACATTTTTTGTTACTCCTTCTGTATATCAAAATCTAACTATATCTTATTTATTTCTTTTTTTACTTTTAACTTTTTTGACAACTCCAACACCTACTACACCTGTAACTCCTAAAGCTCCAAATCCTAGTGCTGTATTCTTTTTATTCTCTTTTGCACCTTCGTTATACTTAGCTTCTATTTCAGATTTGATTGGTTCAAACTTTGCATCATAATTTAATGATTCACCGTCATATCCTTGATTGAAACTTGCATCTAGTATTTCTGTTCTTTCTTCACTACCAGATTTATATCCATCTTCATAGCTAGTTATGTATTTTGAGTCTATATTGTTATTATGTTTATTTATAATTCCATCATTGTAACCTTTTTCTTTAAACTCTTCATTTTTAAGCTCTATATGTTTTTGTTCATAAGATTTTTTATATGCATCTATATAAGTAGGATCAACATCTTTCTCAAAAGTTCTATCTACTATATTTTGTTCACAATCTTTTATCCCAAGTGCTTTGTATTCTTCCATCTTTGCTTTTTTATATTCTTCATTTCCTTTAACAAAACTTGATTCATATGATTTTACTACTGTCTCTTGCTTATATATATTATCATGTTTGTTTTCTTTTCCATCATTATATCCTTTTTGCTCTGCTTCTACTTTTTCTGATTCGAACTTTTCTCTACCTTTAGAAAAAGCTTCATTGTATGCTTCTCTATATTCTTGCTCGTAGCTCCCTGAGTATGAATATTCATTGTTACTATTGTTTGCATATCCATCATTGTATCCATTATTTGAGCCTTTATCTACTATACTTTGTTTTGATGGTCCACTTGGTACTTGAGTTTTAGGCGTGCTTCCTGTTGATTCAGTTGTTGAAGTATTTCCTTCTGATCCTCCACCTTGATATGGGCAACCGTTGTTGTGTAGATGTGCTGGGTTTCCTCCACAGTGATAATGATATGATCCTAGTCCTGACTTATTTTTATTATCCTTATGCCCTCCAGATGAATCTGTTCTCCCAGAGTGTGCGTCTACTGCTAGTGATTGACTAAATATCATAAGTGCTGATGCTAATATTACTAATCTTTTCTTCATATTTTGATAAATCCTCCCTAATTTTGCGCTCCAATAATTTTACCATTATATGCATAATTCTTGAAACAACTTTCATAATACATTTTATTTCATTTTTCGACATATGGTTATTTGTTAATTTTGTGTATATGAAATTTATATAGTTAAAATTAGTAAAGATTTATTAATGTTTTTTCTAATATTTCATTTTATCTGGTATTACTCCTCTTACTCCACCTTTTGGGCACTTTGTATCTCCTGTGTATCTTGGTATTAGGTGAACATGTACATGCATTACTGTTTGTCCTGATACTTCCCCACAGTTTACTCCTATGTTGTATCCATCTGGTGAGTATTTTTCATCTAGTAGTTTTTTACCTTTATCTATAAGAGAACAGATTGCTTCTCTTTCTTCTTTTGTTATGTCAAAGAAGTCTTTTACATGGCGTTTTGGGATAAATAGCATGTGCCCTTTGTTTACTGGGAATTTATCAAATATGGCATACGCTAGTTCATTTTCTAATATATAATCTTTTATTTCGCAAAATATACAACTCATAAATTACTCCTTTCTTGACCTTCTCGCGAAACACGAGGTAGGGTGGGTGTCGTATTTCACGACACCGTTTCAAATTTTTATTTTACTTATTTTCAAATCTATTTTTATAATATTCCTTAGTTCTAAAATCTATTGCATCCTTAACATTAAATTTAAAGGCTTCCTCTTCTAAAAACTTGCCTAACTCCTCATTTAAACACACATATTCTCCATCCAAATAGAAAAATTCATCACTACTCTTACATAAAAAATATACTGGATTCTTTCTAGCCAAGCTTACATACTGCTTTTCTTTCCAATTTTTAAAATTATAAGTAGACTTGTCTCTTAACATATCTACAGCATTAGATCCCTTATTATAAAAATGCTTAAATGACTTGTATAAATCATCATCATCTACCCTAAGCCTCATATCTCCATCATTATAAAAAGCTAGCAATACGGGTAACTTATAAGTCTTGCTCATACTAGTATTTTCAATAAATTTTATAAAATCATACCCTATACTATTTTTAATAACTTCTTCATCTTCTTTTAACTCATTTTCACCATCTAAAAACTTCATATAATCTTTAAAAATATTTATCTTAGACTTTTTCTTCATATTTCTATATATATCATCATCCATATAAGTAAACATCTCTACCCTTGAAGGAACATGTCATAAATCAGTTTTTATTTTATAAAACTCTTCCCTTATAATATCTTCTATCTTTTGATTTTCTTTTCTCATTTTCTCAAAAATATCAATAAGTCTAAAATCAAAGTCTATAAAACAGTCTTCTGGATAATTTTCTTCACTTAAAGTATCAACTGCTCCTTTTTCTCTAGCTACACTTTGTCCAGTTAGCAAATATGGAACTAAATTAGCTTTTTTATAATTACCTATAAAATCAAGTACGTTTAAATAATTCTTATTCTTATCTTTTCTAAGCCCTCTACCTAATTGTTGCAAAAATACGGTTGGGCTTTCTGTTGGTCTTAAAAACATAACCATATCTATGCTCTTTATATCTAACCCTTCATTGAACATATCTACAGAAAATATAACTTGGACTTCTTCATCTCTTAACTTTCTAAGAGCTTCGAATCTTTCCTCATTGTATTCTCCTTCGTTTCCACTATAAACTGCACAAGCCTTAACTCCATTATTACTAAAAAACTTAGCCATAAACTCAGCATGAGCTTTACTTGTACAAAAACCTAAGGCTCTAGTTGATTTATACTTTTTATAATGTTTATATATTAAATCTGCTCTATTATTTATATTTAAAGCCTGTTCTAATTCTTTAGTATTGTACTTTCCATTTTTGTACTCTACTTTATCATAATTTACACTATCATCATAAATGCCGTAATATCTAAAAGGTACTAACCATCCTTTATCAATAGCATTTTTTAAAGTAACTTCGTAAACAGTATTATAATCACATACACTAAATACATCTTTGTTGTCTAATCTTTCTGGTGTTGCTGTTAATCCTAGCATAAACTTAGGCTCAAAATAGTTGATTATATTTTGATAGTTTTTAGATACTGCATGATGAAACTCATCAACGACAATGTAATCAAAGTAATCTTTTGCAAAGTATTTTTCATTTAAGTATTCATCTTTTCCTAAGCTTTGTACTGATGCAAATATAATATCTTTATCATTATCTCTTCTTGAGTTCATAAAAAATCCCATGTTAAATTTATCTTCTTTATTGTTTGAAGTAGGTATATTTTCTGCTATATTTATAAGTTTTTCTTTATTTTGATTTTGTAAATAGTCATAGCTTTGAGTATTTTCATTAACTAATTGTATAGTTTCATTATTAATTTTTTTATCTAACCTTATTGTTTTAAATGTTTGATAAGCTTGTTTTAATATTTCTTCTCTATGAGCTATAAATAAAACTCTGTTAAAATCTCTACTGTCAAAAGATGCTAAATAAGTTTTACCTATTCCCGTAGCTGCAACTACTAAACCTTTATCATTTCCTTCTTCTCTAGTTTTTTTTAGTTCATAAAGAGCTTCTATTTGCGCCCCTCTTGGCTCGAATATACTAATTACATTGCTTTCTTCTTTAGTTTCTTTGTTAAAATCGTCAATTCCTACATTTGAATAAACTTTCGGTCTTTTCCATGTTTTTGAGTATTTTTCTAGTTCTTGATCATTCACTATTATTGATTCGTTGTAGAATAATTCTTCAAACATTGATTTAAAGTATTTATAGTCTTCTAAGTTTTTTTCTTGATCTATTCTATAGTTCCATTCAAGTCCACTAGTTAGTGCTGATTTTGATAAGTTGGATGATCCTATGAAGATTTCTCCTCCTTTTTCAAATTCAAACATATAGGCTTTTGGATGAAAGCTTCTTTTTGTGTCGTTGTAAAATCTTAAATCAACCTTGTCTCCTAGTATATCTTTTATTAGGTATAGGGCTGATGGTTGTGTTATGTTTAGGTAGTTTCCTGTTAGGATTCTTATAGGTATGTTTTTGTTGGCTATTTCCTCTAGGTCTTTTTGTATTAGTTTTACTCCGCTTTCCATTAGAAATGATACTATTATATCTATTGATTTAGCTGTGTGTAAGCTTTGTTTTATGTGTTTGTACAAATGGTCATTGTTGCCTGTTATACAGTTTAAGTTCATACCTATTATCCTTTCTGTTTGTATATATAATTAATTATTATTTACATATTTTTACTTTTATATTTTATCATGTTTTGACAAAGGATATATGACGTTTTATAATTTTAGGTATGATTATGTTTTGGAGGTGTTTTTATGAAGGTTTTTGATAAGTTGGTTAGGGATAGGATTCCTGAGATTATAGAGTCTTGTGGGAATAAGTGTGAGGTTGAGGTTGTTGGTGATGATGTGGCTTTAGAGTATCTTTATAAGAAGCTTAATGAGGAAGTTGGTGAGCTTTTGGAGGATAAGAATTTGGATGAGATTGCTGATTGTTTAGAGGTGTTGTTTGCTATTGGGGGTAAGTATGGGTATAGTGAGGATGAGGTTTTGGGTAGGAGAAATGAAAAGAAAAATGCTCGTGGTGGGTTTGATGATAATTTAGTTTTGAAGAGAACTTATTAATATTTAATTTCATCATAAAAAAGTAGATTAAATAACTATATTTTCTCACTGATTTAATCTACTTTTTATGCATATTATGCATATAATGTATTATTTTATTTTTATATTTTTAACTATTGTATAATAGTTGCATATTTTTAGTTACCCATTTATATTCATCCATTAATATTTACATATTTGTTATACAATTTTAAATTTTTTAATAATATCTATTTTATTGCCATTAAGATACATATTATATAAATACTCTGCTGGTAATTTAATAGCCATTATACTATTTAATCCTAGTTCTTCTAACATAGTCATTTTTACGTTACCTAAATTCTCTATTTGTTTTATATCTCCAGGGAACAGGAATACATTTCTATGTACATCAAATTTATGTTTATATATGAAATCCTTAAATGCTAAATTATATAAATATTGTTTTGTTATATCATCAATTCTAGGATTTCCACTTATACCATCTATATCAAAAGTTATATTATAATACTTAGCATCAAATATAATAAAATATTTTCTAGAATCATTTTCATATATACTAACTATATCAGGTCTTAATGTACCTCTACCTTTATGCTTCTTATTATTATCTGATAACGGAATCCATAAAGGTTTTTCTATAAGTTCAAGTAAAGTTTTTCTCTTTTTATCTTTAAATTCTTCATTTAACTCTAAATCAAGATCCTTTAATTTTTCATTTAGCTTATCATCTAATACACTTTTGCATACTTGCTCCCATACTAGGTTAAAACTTTTAGTGCCATAGAAGCTCAATCCTTGTCCAATCGATATAGATTCTCTTCGTGATATAAATGTATGTATTGTGTTTAATAACATTTGTTTTCTAGTTATGAACTGTATATTTAGTTCTTTTTCTATATTGTTAAGTACCTCTTCATCATCCATAAATCTATGTTCTTGTACTTCAAATTCAAAAACTGGTAACGAAAATAATTTATCTAATTTAGCTTCTTTTATAATTTTTGAACATTGTGTAATGACATACATGTGAAGCTGTCTAAAATAGTTATACTGGTCATCTATAGAGTCTCTTGTATAAAAATCTAAATATAGTGGTTTACCATTATTCATTATCGCATAAGTATCATTTATTGTCTTATCCCAATCAATTTCCCCATCGCCATTCATTGTAATTATATCTTTATGATTAGAGTATACTCCATTCTCTGTAAAATCATATAATATAAATAATATAACTGAAAGCAAATTAAACTCTAAATCTTCTGACTCGCCATTCATACTTTCTAAGATAGTTTCATTTTTACCGTATTTTCTTATTACTTTAAGTATTGTTTTCAAGCAATTTTCTTTATTTTCTTCCTTAACATATTTAGGATAACATTTTATTACAATATTATTGTAAATAATCACGCCAACATAATCAAAATAATACTTTTTCTCATATTTAACACTATCTGTATATTCCATATCTTCTTCGTATTCAGATTCATCTATCTTTTTCGGGTTATATTCTTTAACTATTCCTTTTAGCCTTAATTTATCTATTAATTCCTGAGTTTCATTTAACTCTATTTTTAATAAATTAACTATTTCATTCTTTGTGTACCTATATAATTCCTTAAAATAAATATGTTTTATTTTATCTTTGCTCATCTTCATGCTCCTACAAGTATTTTTCTTCAGTATCTGCAACATGTGTATGGCCACTTCCAACTACATTTTCTTTAGTATAATTACTTTCCTGTATTTCATATACTAATTCAAAATCAAATACATCTCCACCAAATTCATCATATGAATTAACTAGTTTCGAATATGTACTTGTATTTAATTTTCTATTTTGACTTGTTTTGAAAAATTCGTCTTTTTTATGTCTTAATACATCTTCATATAAATACATCAATAACTTACTCTTAAATGCTCTATCAAACTTCTCTTCACTTTGTAGTTCTTCTAAATTTAAGAAGAATGGTCCTAATAATTTATCCTCATTTATGTTAAGATTTATTAATTTATCATTTATTTTATTTCTTAATTCATTCCACTTAACTTTTTCTTTGTTTTTACCTA
>NZ_JBOFKN010000175.1:0-1628 GCF_051657365.1 Paraclostridium sp. | reverse complement strand
GTGCCAATTCTTTTGGAGGCGAGCGGACATAAGCATGTGACGTGATCCGAATACCCATGAGGCAGTTCCCCTCATTGTGCTGAGTGTTTTGATATGTCATGTCCATGTTGTGCAAATTTTTGATTTCGCTTATTTTGGGGGCGGGGCTACACGTGACGTCACGTGACGTGACCAAAATACACGTGAGGCACTTCCCCTCATTGGGCTGAGTGTTTTGATATGTCACATGTCCATGTTGTGCAAATTTTTGATTTCGCTTATTTTGGGGGCGGGGCTATACACGTGACGTCACGTGACGTGACCAAAATACACGTGAGGCACTTCCCCTCATTGGGCTGAGTGTTTTGATATATGACATGTCCATATTGTGCTCATTTTTGATTTCGCTTATTCTGGGGGCGGGGCTACACGTGACGTCATGTGACGTCACGTGATGTCACCAGTATACCCGGTGGGGTGCCAATACTTTTGGCAAAAAGTGGCTACTGAGGGTTTGGACATTTCATGTCAATACTGCAGTCATTATGGGATTCTACTTATTATTATACTGCATAGAACACAGGAGAGAAGCCGTGCCTGAGCTCTGCGCACGCTGCGTGTGTGAAAGCTTAGAGGAATTTTAGGAATTCCCCATTCAAGTCTATGGGACGTTCCATCGTCGACTACGGGAAAACCGAAAGTTCCGTCGGAACGCCGAGTCCGGAACTTTGTCCGGAGTAACGTCCTAAAGAACCTGTCCGAGTTTGGTGTAAATCGCTCGAAAACTTGCCGAGTTATAAACCTCCAAAGTTTATAATGGAAGCGGATACGAAAAAAGGCCACTTTGAGCTTCCGTACCGGGAATGCCGGAATTCCGATCGCTTAGAAAAGTAATAGCAACAAACTTCAGACCAGGGTCTACGACATATCCGAATTTGGTGCATGTGGCTCGAAAGCCCTAGGACGAGTTACTCTTGATAAATTTGTGGCTAAGAAGAATAATAATAACTAGATTTGTAAAGTTCGTCGAGACAAACTTTGATGTTGGCTTTGACGGTGCAAGTATTCGCAAAGGCCGGTGCTTTTTGGAGGCGAGTGGACATAAGGGTCAGTGTTACTTTTGGAGGCAAGTGGACAGAAAGATTGTGAAAGGTACTGGACCGCTAGGGTGCCAATACTTTTGGAGGCGAGCGGACATGAGCATGTGACGTGATCCGAATACCCGTGAGGCAGTTCCCCTCATTGTGCTGAGTGTTTTGATATGTCACATGTCCATGTTGTGCAAATTTTTTATTTCGCTTATTTTGGGGGCGGGGCTACACGTGACGTCACGTGACGTGACCAAAATACACGTGGGGCAGTTCCCCTCATTGTGCTGAGTGTTTTGATATGTCACATGTCCATGTTGTGCTAATTTTTTACTTTCACGTGACGACACGTGACGTGACGTGACCATAACACACGTGAGGCACTTCCCCTCATTGGGCTGAGTGTTTTGATATATGACATGTCCATGTTGTGCAAATTTTTGATTTCGCTTATTTTGGGGGCGGGGCTACACGTGACGTCACGTGACGTGACCAAAATACACGTGGGGCAGTTCCCTCATTGTGCTGAGTGGTTTGATATGTCACATGTCCCTGTTGTGC
>NZ_JBOFKN010000174.1:0-25297 GCF_051657365.1 Paraclostridium sp. | reverse complement strand
TATCTATTGCATTTTTTTCTAATGTTTCTGCCATAAGTTGAGTTGCCTCATCTTCCATGTATGTTTGACAGAATGTACATAAATTAAGTCTTGCATTTCCTTCGTTCATTAGCTCATCTTTAATTAATCTATAAGCTATGTTTGGAGCAATAGAATCTTTCCCTAACACATCTTTAGGTATACTAGAGCCAGATTCTGTTGTCCCAAATATTGGTGTATCATATTTATCCCCTAGTTTATTTTTTCTTCCTGATAACATTTTAAAAGCCTCCCTATAATGTTTTTGTATTTAATTTGATTTTATTTTGTTGATTTTACATCTCTTTTTTTAGATGTAAAATGATATATTACAAATGGTATTAATACTGTAATTACAAAACTTACAACTAGTATAGTTAAATATTCGTGAGCACTTTTTCCAGTTAATTGAGCCGGCGGAACAAATGATATAGCTAATGCAAATATTGATGTCATAAAACCACATGCTGCAACTATTAATTTAAATGTTTTTCCACCTGGAACATGATAAGCACGTTTTAAGTCACCTTTTTTAAGTATTAAAACAAAGTAACCTATGAAGAATAATAAGTATCCAACTAAGTAAATAACAACTGTTAATGATATAGCTGTAAGGAATGATACGTTATTTCCTCCACCACCAAAAGTAAGTACTGCTGCCCATATTGTAACTACTATACCTTGTACGAAAACTAAGTTAACAGGAACATCATGTTCATTTGTTTTTGTTAAAGCTTTAGGTAAAATACCTTTTTGAGCTGCTGCATACATACCTCTTGAAGGTCCTACAACCCAAGCACTAACTTCACCCATTACTCCTAATGCTAATAATATAGCTATTAGTTTTACAAGCCATGTACTATGAGGTGCAAAGTGTAATATTAAAGCTTTGAATGTTTCAACAACTCCAGCACTTAAACTTAAATCACTTTGTGGAACTACTGCTGCAACTGTTAATCCACCTATAGTGTTTAAAACTATTGCTAATACAACTAATATAATCATTGCTAATGGATAATTCTTTTTAGCATTATCTAATTCATTTACATGAGATGCTGATGCTTCAACACCCATATAAGCAAGTATAAATGAAACGAAAATAACTAATGTATCTACTTTTGAAAAATCAGGTACAAAATATTGTGCTCCTATTTTTACATCTATAGGATTCCCTTGCACTATGTATGCTATTGATAATCCAAATAATATTACTGCCGGTATTAATATACCAAATATAAATCCAGCTTTTGCTATTTTTGCTGTGTTCTTAGTACCACCTAGTTGTGAAAATGTTAACAACCAGAATATCACTAGTACTCCTATAAACTTAATAAATGGAACATTATTTAAAGCATCCCAGTTAAATATGTATGAAACACAACCTAATATGAAATAAATCATTGTTACAAATCCAACTGTTATTTGGAACCATTGGAAGAATATTGCCGCAAACCCAAATTTCTCACCTAATGTATTTCCAACCCATGAAAAGATTCCGCCTTCTTGCCATCCATCAACGGTAGCCATTTCTGCTGCACATAATGCAACTGGTAAGAACCATAATATACCTCCAAGTAAAAGGAAGAATACTAAATTAAATCCTGATGTTGCAAATGTAGGATATTCATAAACGGTCATAACCATTGATGCTGTCATTGCAAAGAATGCAAATAAGCTAAGTGAACCTTTTTTGGCAACTGGTGCCTGTTTCATCTTAATCATCTCCTAATATATTTAGTTTTATAATATCATTACTTCTATCCCTAGAGTAATTGATATAACTTACGTCTGTATTTATTAGATACCCGAGGTTAATATGTTAAAACACATTTGTTAAAAATTGTAAAAGTCTAAAAATTCTTACTAAGCAGATAATAAAAAATTGCATAGTCCATATTATTATCTATATTATTTGTTGCTTTCTATAATATGATATAAGTGATAGATACCAAATATTATTAAATAAAAAAAGAAACTATTTTAATAGTTCCTTTTTACTACTTTTCATTTAACTTATTTAAAATTTCGTCTAAATCTAGTCCATGTATTTCACAAGCTTGCTCTAATTTTTCCATTTGTGCAGATGGACACCCTATACATCCCATTCCATAACTCATTAGAATTTGAGCTGCATCTGGTTTCATTTTTATTATATCTGCTATTATCGTATCTTTAGTTATCATATTATAAACACTCCTTTAAATTTGCTATTTCAAGTACATCTTCTCTAAACTTTTCTATACTTATTCTATCTATAAAATCTCCAAGTTTTTCACCCATTTGCCCATATTCATTATAATAATCTAATATTATTTTAACTAAATTATAAGCTTCTTCTTCATTTAATCCTTTGGTTATTATATCTGAGTTTCTTGGATAAAATCCAGCACTTCCTCCTACTGTTATAAAAAATTTACCATCTATATCTACTATTACCCCAACATCTTTTGAATATACGCTGGTACACGCATTTCTACATCCAGCAACACCTATTTTAGTTCTATTTGGTAATATCATCCCATGAAGGTTTTTACTTATTTTCATTCCAATTCCTATAGTTGGATATTTTGAACGTTTACAATAATTTGCTGGACACATCTCTACATTTTTAACTGAATTTTGATTTTTAACTGCCGGCTCCATACCCAGTTCAGACCATATAGATTCTAGATCCTCTTGCTTCAAATTTGTTATAAGGATTCTTTGCCCTGATGTTAATTTTAATACACCTTTATACTTTTTAGCTACTTCTGCTATTTTTATTAATGTTTCAGGTAACACAAATCCCCCTGGTATATGAGGAGTTATTCCATAAGTTCTTTTACCATTTTTAATTTTTTGCAAATTTCCATAATTACTCATATATTTTATCCTTTCGTATTCGTTATATTCTTATTATAACCAAAAACTTTATTTAAGTATGTAACATACGTTATAGACTTAAATTTTTTTGTTCTAATTATCCTTATTTACTTAATAAACTATTAATATAATCATTTATATATTTTATCGCATATTTAAATTTGTATATTCTAAGGGGGAGATAGTAATGCAAGTAATAGATACTACTGGAAAAAACAGTAATAATAATGAGGATTTTAAAATCAGCCCTGTAATAATTAATAATCCTGAGAGTTTATATATCAGACTAGATGAAATAAAAAAAGCTCAAGAAATATTTTCAACATATACTCAAGAACAAATTGATAAAATATTCTTAGCTGCCTCTATAGCTGCAAATCAACAAAGAATTTCATTAGCTAAATTAGCAGCTAGTGAAACCGGTATGGGAATAGTAGAAGATAAAGTTATAAAAAATCACTTTGCTTCTGAATACATCTATAATGCATATAAAAACACTAAAACTTGTGGAATTATAGAAGAAGACCCTGCTTTTGGTATAACAAAAATAGCTGAACCTATAGGAGTTATAGCTGCAGTTATACCAACAACTAACCCCACATCTACTGCAATATTTAAAACTTTACTAGCTTTAAAAACTAGAAATGGAATTATAATATCTCCTCACCCAAGAGCTAAAAAATCTACTGTCGCTGCTGCTAAAGTTGTTCTTGATGCTGCTGTCAAAGCTGGTGCTCCTGAAGGAATTATAGGTTGGATAGATGAACCATCTCTTGAAATGACTACGGATATAATGGAAAAATCAGATATAATTTTAGCAACTGGTGGTCCTGGTATGGTTAAATCTGCTTATTCTTCTGGAAAGCCCGCTATAGGAGTTGGTCCTGGTAATACTCCGGCCATAATGGATGATAGTTGCGATATAGAGACTGCTGTAAATTCAGTTTTAGTTTCTAAGACATTTGATAACGGTATGATTTGTGCTTCTGAGCAATCTGTTATAGTTTTAGAAAAAATTTATGATCAAGTTAAATCCGAGTTTGTAAATAGAGGTGCCTACCTTTTAAATGAAGAGGAAACTGAAAAAGTAAGAAATATATTATTAAATTCAAATGGTGCATTAAATGCTTCTATAGTTGGTCAACCAGCTTATAAAATAGCTGATCTTGCTGGAATTAAGGTTCCTAAAGAAGCAAAAATTTTACTTGGTGAAGTTGACTCAGTTGAACTTTCAGAACCTTTTGCTCATGAAAAATTATCTCCTGTACTTGCTATGTATAAAGCAATTGACTTTAATGATGCTGTATCTAAAGCTAGCCAACTAATAGCTGATGGTGGTTTAGGTCATACATCTTCTTTATATATAAATACAGTAACTCAAAGTGATAAAGTTAAATACTTTACAAGTTCTATGAAAACTTGCAGAGTTTTAATTAATACTCCTTCATCTCATGGTGGTATAGGTGATTTATATAATTTTAAATTGGAGCCATCGCTTACTCTTGGATGTGGATCTTGGGGGAATAACTCAACATCTGAAAATGTTGGTGTTAAACACTTAATCAATATAAAAACAGTAGCTGAAAGGAGAGAAAATATGCTTTGGTTCAGAGCTCCAGAAAAAGTTTATTTCAAGAAAGGATCTTTAGGTGTTGCTCTTCAAGAAGTTAAACATGTATTAAAAAAAGAAAGAGCCTTTATAGTGACAGATACTTTCCTTTATCAAAACGGATATACTAAGCCAGTAACTAAATTATTAGATGAACTGGGAGTTAAACACCATACTTTCTACGATGTAGCTCCTGATCCTACATTAGCTACTGCTAAAAAAGGAGCTAAAGCTATGGCTGATTTCCAACCAGACATAATAATAGCCCTAGGTGGCGGTAGTTCTATGGATGCAGGTAAAATAATGTGGACTATGTATGAACATCCTGAAGTAGATTTTAATGATTTAGCAATGAGATTTATGGATATACGCAAAAGAGTTTATGAGTTCCCTACACTTGGTGATAAAGCTTATTTTGTAGCTATCCCAACTTCAGCGGGTACAGGTTCAGAAGTTACTCCTTTCGCAGTTATAACTGATCAAGATACAGGAATTAAGTATCCTTTAGCTGATTATCAGTTAATGCCGAATATGGCTATAATTGATGCTGACTTAATGATGAATATGCCTAAAGGACTAACTGCAGCTTCTGGTATTGATGCTTTAACTCACGCTTTAGAAGCCTATGCTTCTATGCTAGCAACTGATTATACAAATGGGCTTGCACTTCAAGCTACAAAGAGCATATTTGAATATCTTCCAAGAGCTTATAACAACGGTACTACTGACCCTGAAGCTAGAGAAAAAATGGCTAATGCATCTACTATGGCAGGTATGGCTTTTGCCAATGCCTTCTTAGGAGTTTGTCATTCTATGGCCCATAAACTTGGTGCTTTCCACCATATACCTCATGGTGTTGCTAATGCACTCCTAATAAATGAGGTGCTTAAGTTTAATGCATCTGAAGCTCCTATAAAAATGGGTGCTTTCCCTCAATATAAATATCCACAAGCTTTAAAAAGATATGCGGAAATAGCAACATTTATAGGAATTGATGGTAATACTGATGAAGAAAAATTTAATAAATTATTAAACAAAATAAATGAACTTAAAGTTCGTGTTGGCATTCCTAAAACTATAAAAGACTTTGGAATAGATGAGTCTAAATTCTTAGAAACTTTAGATGAAATGGTTGAGCAAGCATTTGATGATCAATGTACTGGAGCTAACCCTCGATATCCGTTAATGAGCGAAATAAAAGAAATTTATTTAAATGTTTACTATGGTAAGTAATTCGTATTAACATAAAAAGGTCTATCTCTTTGAGATAGACCTTTTTATGTTAATTGAGTTTATTTTATATATTATTTTAAACCTTTAGCTATTTCAGTAAATATTACACCTAATCCATAAGCTCCTGCATCTGGATATCCTAAACTTCTATCTCCAACAGTTCCAGCTCTACCCATACGAGCTACTATTTGTTCAGTTGCTTTAGCTCCTTCAACAGCTTTCTTAGCTCCTTTTTCAAATGCTATTTTAAAACTATCATTTTCTTTGGAACTAGCTTTCCATGAAGTTGCACATGGAACTAATGCATCTATTAAAGTTTTATCTCCTACCACAGCTCCACGACCGAATGATCTCTCTCCGGTAGATTGAATTCCTTTTACTGCTGCTTCTATCATATTAGCAAATTCTTCTATTGTAATTTCATTTTTAAATCCTATAGATTTCCCTGATGCTCTAAATGCAGAACCCCATATTGGACCTGAAGCTCCTCCGCAATATTCCATAATCACCATAGAGCAATCATTTAAAAACTCACCTATATTTAAATCTTTATTTGAAAGTATAGTTTTCCACTCTCTTTTTAATTGTTTAAACCCTTTAGCAACACTCATACCAAAATCTCCATCTCCAGCATGAGAGTCTAGTTCACAAAATGGAATTTCATTTTTTATTATAATTTCACTCATCTTATCTACTATATATATCATATTATCTAAAGTTAATTTTTCATTAATTTTTGCAAATGCCACATTAGTTTCTACTTCAAAACATGCATCTTTAAAATTTTGATTATCTTCATTTATATCTATATAATTTACCATTTCAACAGGTCCTGAAACTTTAAACCCGGGAGCTTCACTTGCTTGTGATAATAATTTTTTTAATTCTTCATCTAACTTCATTATAGATACAGATGCGCCATCCATATCGATACTAGTCATATAATTACCCACAAAAGTCCTGCATATCTTAATATTTTTCTTAGCTAACTCACGAGTAACAGAATTATTAAGTAAGTATAATTCTTGTAGAGGAGTTCCTCCAAATCCATTTATCATTAAAGCTATTTCTTCTTGATTTTCATCCTCTATTTTTAAATCTTTCAATATAGCATCTACCATTTTTTTAGCTAGTTCATCTGCTGTAGACATTTTTTCTCTTCTTATTCCCGGCTCACCATGTATTCCAACTCCAAATTCTAATTCATCTTCACCCAGCTCAAAAGTTGGAGTTCCTTTTGCAGGAACTGTACATGATGTAAGTGCAAACCCTAAACTTCTAACATTATCAGCTGCTTTTTGTGCTATAGATTTAACTTCTTCTAAACTCATTCCGAGTTCCGCTGCCGCCCCAGCTATTTTGTGTACAAATACAGTACCTGCAACCCCACGTCTACCTACAGTGTATAAACTATCTTCAACTGCAATATCATCTTCAACTCTAACATAATCTACATTTATTCCATCTTCGCTAGCTAAATAAGCAGCGTTTTTAAAGTTCATCATATCTCCACTATAGTTTTTTATTATTAATAATGTTCCTTTTTTACTAGCAGTAGATTTTATAGCTTGATAAACTTGTATTTGAGATGGAGATGCAAATACATCTCCACAAACAGCAGCGTCTAACATTCCTTTTCCAACAAATCCCGCATGTGCTGGTTCATGACCACTACCACCACCACTTATTAAACTTACTTTATTTTCATTTATATTTTTTCTTTTTATTACTTTATATTTTTTTATAAATTCAAGTTCTGGATGTGCCATAGCTATTCCATTACACATTTCCATAACTATATTTTCTGGTTTATTTATTATTTTTTTCATTCTACATACCTCTATTGTTTTTATATTCTCTACCTATTTTATCAGCTGTTATAATAGATGCAGCTACAGACTCTATATCTATAGGAAATGGCATAGCATATATTGATTCTTCTGGTATACAAGCTTTTTCTGCCACAGCTAAAGCTTCTTCTTCATTAATGCTGTCTACACCTATATCTTCTAAGCATACTGGAAGACCTATTTCTAAACAGAAATCCAATACTTCATTTATTTCTTCTGTTGGTGCATTTTCTAAAACTAATTGTGCTATTGTTCCAAAAGCAACTTTTTCACCATGGAAATATTTATGTGTTCCTTCCAACATAGTTAATCCATCATGAATTGCATGAGCTGCTGCTAGTCCTCCACTTTCAAATCCTAAACCTGATAAAAGTATATTTGTTTCTATTATATTTTCTAATGCTTGAGTTACTAAATTACATTCGCAAGATTGTTTAGCTTTAACTCCATCTTTTAATAAAGTTTCATAGCATAACTTAGCAAGTGCTAAAGCTGCATTAGTGCCTATAGCAGATTCACACATTTCTTCTCTAACTCCACAAGGTAATCCTGCATTTACCTTAGTAAATGAATTAGATGTAGCTCTTGCCTCAAAATATGTTGATAATGCATCTCCCATTCCTGAAACTAAAAATCTAGTTGGTGCTTTAGCTATGACTGTAGTATCCACCAATACTACACTTGGACTTTGTTTGAAATATGCATAATCATCAAACTCGCCTTCTGGCGTATATAATACTGCTGAATGACTTGTAGGTGCATCTGTTGCTGCTATAGTTGGCACTATTATTAAATTTTCACCTTCTGCTACACACTTAGCAGTATCTATTGCTTTTCCTCCGCCAAGTCCAATTGTACAAGAGCACTTATTACTTCTAGCTATTTCTTGCAATCTAGCTACTTCTTGTCTTGAGCACTCTCCTTTGAAATTACTTTCTACGAAAGTTATATCAAACTTTTTAGCTGTTGCATCTAATTTATTTTTAACACGTTGTATATCGTCTTTATGAGCAATTAATAAAGCTGAATCTCCAAATACTTTTATAAAATAACCTAAATTTAATAATTCATCTTGTCCCTGTACGTATTTTGTAGGGCATATAAATGCTTTTCTCATTTCAATCTCTCCTTCGCATTTTTTCAAATGCTATTATTTTTTAAGTTATATTTATTATAATATCGTTTTCACAAAATTTCATTGGACTTCTATGTTAAAAAGTTACGATTTATAACCGTAATTTTTTGATATAAAATAGTAAAATTGTAATTTATCTACTTTTTGTAATTTTTTTAACAACATAAAATTACCATTTTACATTACCTCTTTAAACAATGTTTTCTATATAAAAATGGAGTTACTCCCTCATGTTTTTTAAAAATCTTTATAAAATATCCAGCCTCACTAAAACCAAGTTCTTCACTAATTTCATTTATATGCATATCAGTTTCTTTTAATAAACTTTTTGCCCACTTAATTTTTAATTTAGGTATATACGTTGAAAAATTTTCTCCTAATTCTTTAGCAAACAATCTGCTAAAGTAACTTGTGCTTACATGGCATAAGTTAGCCATCTTATCCATAGATATATTTTCACTTTTATTATTATAAATATAGTCTATTGCCGGTCTTAATGTTTTACTTACACAAAAATCTTCAGTATGATCAGTATCAACATCTACAATACAGCTATTTATAATAGCATTAGACATTTCCCTTTGAATATTTCTTATATTTTTCATACTATATCCTTTAAATGTATTATTATCTATTTTAGAATCATAATTTATAGCTTTTTGATACATATCTAAAATTAAGTTTTTATCTAGAGATTCTTCAATTATATAATTAGATAAATAAAATAGCATATTTGAAGTACTATTTACCTCATCATAAGACAATACAGGTAGTTCATCATAATATTCTTTTAACTTTCCTAAATCATCTTCACCATATGATGACTTATCGGATACACTTAATATTTGTTCTAAATTTCCGCAAGTTTTGTCATCTGATAGTTTCACCTGCCCAGCCATAATTGCTCCTATATACTGTTCATCTATAATAATTGGAATTGCAACATCTACTATATTATAATGGCATAAATAAATATAAGGTCTATTTAAACGTACAGCTTCTAAACCACCTCTTGAATCACATTTTCTACAATATTTTGATAGTTGTGTATCTGATCTAACCATTTCACAAAATCTATGACAACCACTATGTTTGCTAATAGGATTTCCCTTGTAATCTACTACAACTATTGCCATCTTACTAACTAAAGAAATATAATCTTGTAGGTTATTCCACTTTTTTAAATCTATTATTTTCTGTAAGCTTAAGTTTTCATTTCTCACGTTACATACTCCTTTAATAGTATTTTGTCTAATTAATATAATATTTTATCATAGATATCATTTAGACAACAAAAAAGATATACAATCAATCTTGAATGTATATCTTTTTATAAATAATAAATATATATATCTATTTTAACTTAAAGTTTATAGTAACTGGATTATGGTCTGTATACTTAAAATCCATATTATATCCTTTTACATTTATAACATCTATATTATCAGAAACTAAAAATCCATCAATAATAGATAATAGATTCTCGCCTTTTTTATATTTAATATCCATTGTTCTAGATGTTGGAGTATTTGCATCTACTGCCCATCTGAAACCATTTGGATCAAAATCTTTTGGAATATCTTGTAACCATGCTGGTTTTTGTTGAGTTGTATCAAAGTCTGAATAACTCGTCCCTGGAATTTGTTGGTTAAAATCTCCCCCTAAAACTATATAGTTACCTTTCTTATATTCATTATTTAGGAATTTTTCTATAAAATCTAACTGCTGTAATCTTACTTTACCTCCTTTATCATAAGCTGATAAATGAGCATTTATAAGTACTAATTCCTTACCATCTTCAACTGTAGTTCTACTAACCATCATACATCTATCTAGGTCTGCTAATTGTCTTAAAAAGTTCTCTTTTCCTGGTAAGTCATATCTTGTATTTTCATCTATATGGTATTTTGACATAGTAGTTAATCCACCTAAAACTTTACCATGAGGTTTAGTTATTGGAACTGGAACCCAAGGAACTTTATAGTTTATAGCAAACATAGAGCCATAATCCTCAAATTTATTTTTGTAGGATTCATATTGATTCACATTAAAACTTCTTGTTGATTCCTTATCTACCTCTTGTAAAAAATATATATCTGAATCTGAACGTTTCATATAATCTATTATTCCATTTAAATCTTCATTTACTCTTTCTTCACTTACAGCTCTAGACATAGTTCCTCCATCCATGAAGAAATCTA
Organism: Paraclostridium sp.; assembly: GCF_051657365.1. Lineage (NCBI taxonomy): Bacteria > Bacillati > Bacillota > Clostridia > Peptostreptococcales > Peptostreptococcaceae > Paraclostridium > Paraclostridium sp. The sequence continues at coordinate 14,389 of NZ_JBOFKN010000174.1, read as the reverse complement.
CATCTTTATCCGTTCCACAATAACCTGTATTTAAAGTTGTTATAGATATTTCATCTTCTTTTTCAACTTTCTTAGATTGATTATTTTCAATTTCTATAGAAATTTCGCTTTCAGGCTTATAGTCTGTGGCCACCATAAATAAAAAATACCCTCCAAATATTACTGCAATTACCCCTATGATACTTAATATAACTTTAACCATCTTTATATCCCCCAATATTTTTTATTCTAACCAATACTTTTGTTGTATGAAGTTTAAATTTTTATATACAATCTATATTACCATATTTTTCACATTTTTTTAAACTTATGCCTTGTATATACTTATGTTATTTAAAATATCAGAAAAGATTTAAAGTTGCCAATATAATTATTGATATTGACTTATTTAAAATATGATTTATAATATAATACAACAAGTAGATAACTGAGATAGAGGCGCGAAGCTTAAAAGTAATATTATGGAGGTAAGCTCGATGAAGTAATATGAAAGGAAATTTCGCCGAAGTGAATAGGTAATGCTTTAATACTATTTGCTGGGCTTATATAAAATATATATAAGACTGTCACATTTTTGTGGGGAGCTATTTTCAATGAAAACGTACGGTACGTTCATACTTTTAGTATGATATTTTCGTATAAAGTCATGAGTATAGCCTCATGGCTTTTTTTATTGTTATAAAGATTTATATTATCTTAGTTACTTATTTATAATTGACACCATGAGGAGGATAATTTAAATGAGTGAACAAAATCATGAATTAAAAAGAGGTTTAAAAGCAAGACACTTAAATATGATTGCTTTAGGTGGTTCTATTGGAACAGGTATATTTCTTGCTATGGGAGATACACTTCATCAAGCAGGTCCAGGTGGTGCATTAGTTGCCTATGGTATCATAGGTGTAATGGTTTATTTCTTAATAACTAGTTTAGGAGAAATGGCAACTTATATGCCTATATCAGGTTCATTTAGTTCATATGCAACAAAATTTATAGATCCAGCACTTGGTTTTGCACTTGGGTGGAATTACTGGTATAACTGGGCTATAACAATAGCTGCTGAAATGGTAGCTGGCTCTTTAATAATGAAATACTGGTTCCCTAATATTCCTGGGTTTTACTGGAGTATATTATTCTTAGCCATAATTGTTGGTTTAAACTTTTTATCAGCAAAAGCATATGGAGAATCTGAGTATTGGTTTGCAGGAATAAAAGTAGTTACTGTAATTATATTTTTAATAATAGGAGTTTTAATGATTGTTGGAGTTATGGGTTCAGATGAAATAGGATTCCACAATTACTTTATAGCTGATGGCCCATTCCACGGTGGAATGAAATCTATATTTGCTATATTCTTGGTAGCAGGTTTCTCATTCCAAGGAACAGAACTTATAGGAGTAGCTGCTGGTGAAAGTGAAAATCCAGAAAAAACTATACCTAAAGCTATTAAATCTATCTTTTGGAGAATATTAATATTCTATTTAGGAACTATAATTGTTTTAGGCGCTATAATACCTTTTACTGAAGCTGGTGTTTCAGAAAGTCCATTCACTATGGTTTTTGCAAAAGCTGGAATAGCTGGTGCTGCTTCTCTTATGAATGCAGTTATATTAACTTCGGTATTGTCTGCTGGTAACTCTGGTATGTATGCTTCAACTAGAATGCTTCATTCAATGGCTACAGAAGGACTTGCTCCTAAAATTTTTGCAAAAACTAACAATAGAGGTGTTCCTGTAAATGCTTTAATTTTAACTACCATCGTAGCTTCTGCATGTTTCTTAACTGGTGTATTCGCAGAAAGTACTGTTTATGTTTGGTTAGTTGCTGCATCTGGTCTTGCAGGATTTATTGCTTGGGTTGGTATAGCAGTTTGCCACTATAGATTTAGAAAGGTATACATCCATCAAGGTCACGATTTAAAAGAATTAAAGTTTAAAGCTAAATGGTATCCTTTCGGACCAATATTAGCACTATTAATGTGTATTATAATTATAGTCGGTCAAGGTTATTCTTGTATAACTCCAAACGGTATTGATTGGCAAAATTTAATAGCTTCTTATATTGGAATCCCATTATTCTTTGCTTTATATATCGGATATAAAGTTAAGCATAAAACTAAAGTTATTCCTTTAGATGATGTTGATTTAACTTATAATGATAGTAGTCAATGTGCTTTAAATCAAGTAGATAAAGAAATATCTGAATTAAATTAATAAAAAAAGACATTGCTATAAATTTATAGTAATGTCTTTTTTAGTTTTAAAAATTATATTAACATAAATCTACAACTTGAACTTGATATACAACTGTAATTATTTGACCTGGTACCATAGTATTTAAATTAAATCCTGCTGAAGGATTATAATCTGTATGAGCTACTCCATTTACAGTTACAGATCCTAAAACAAATACTGAGTTGTGAGGAGTGTAGTCTACAAACACTACATCTGTAGCATTTATATTGCCAATATTCACAATTGTAATTGTATACGTTAATTTTTCACCTATAGTAGCATATTGTTTATTTACTGTCTTAGTTACATTTAAATTACCATATGCAATATTAGTTGTTACTGTGTTTGAATAAGTTGTATCACTATATGGTGATTGTTTTGGATCTACTAAATATTTAAAAGGTATAACAGCTTGATTTGTTACCTGATTTGTAGGCGGAACCGAAACTACATTTGCATCAAATTGAACTATTACCACATTCCCTACTCCTATATCTCCTATACTAAATCCGATAGTCGGATCAAATTCTGGTTTACTTACACCATTTACAAATACAGATCCTGTCTTGAACTGTGCTCCTATAGATGGTGTATCTTGGAATAATACTTCACTATCCATAACATTACCAATATTAGTAAGTGTTACTGTATAAGTTAGAATATCCCCTATCGTAGCAATTGGTTTATCTACCGTTTTAACAGCTGTTATTTTTCCTAAAACTACATTAGTTGTTACAGTGTTACTTAGTTGAGTTTTAGTTGCAATAGTTCCACTAGGGTCTATCTTATAGCTAAATTGAATCTGAGAAGTATTAGTTACATATGATGGTATCGGTAATGAGTTTATCTTAGCATCAAATGTTACTGTTACTGTCTGATTCGGACCTAAGTCAGACAAGTCAAATCCAATTGTTGGATCAAGTGATGGATATAACACATTATTTATTCTAACGCTTCCTGATATATACGTTAATGCATCTTGTAGTACATCTACAAAATATAAGCTCGTTGCATTTACATTACCTGTATTTATTATTGTAGAAGTATAAGTTACTGTATCATCTACTTTTGCGTACATCTTGTCAACTGATTTTGTATTAGATAAACTTCCTAGGTTTATATTCGTAGTTACAGTGTTAGATGTTGATGATATTGGATAATAACTTCCTTGTGGATCTATTTTATATACTCCATTTGATGTTGCATAGTTTGTTACCTGATGAGGAGATGGTAATGTTGTTACTATTGCCTGAAATTGAACTAATGAAGTATTTCCAGCAATAAGATTATTTGGTAAATCAAATCCAGTTACTGGGTCATAGTCTGGATAACTTATACCATCAATTATTACCGTTCCTGATTTAACCACAGCTCCATTAGATAAAACATCTGAAAAGAATAATTGAGATATAGTTGTATTTCCTGAATTTTTTACCAAAATACTATAATTTAAAACATCTTGTAGTGTTGCATATAATTTATCAACATTTTTAGTAGTAGTTAAACTAGGAATTATTAAAATAGTAGATACGGTATTAGATAGTGTTGACTTGTTGTAATATTGACCATTTGGATCTACCTTATAATTGAAAGTTGCTACTGCATAGTTTATTACTGAATCGTGTGTAGGCTGTTGTATGACAGTAACCGTAAATACTATAGTTGTATATGCTATTGGTTCTATAGTACCTAAGTTAAATCCTGAATTTGGATTATAATCTGGATATGAATCCCCATCAATTATTACCGATCCAGAGTTAAAAATTACATCTGACTGTAAACTATCAGTAAAAATCACATCATTTGCATTTACATTTCCATTATTAGTTACAACAACAGTATAAGTTATTATATCTCCTTTAGTAGCATATGCTTTGTTTACACTTTTTTGAAGATTTAATGATCCTAAATTTATTTGAGTCGTTACCGTGTTTGAATTTACTTGTGCAAATAAGTCAGTTCCATTCGGATCTATTCTGTATGCAAAAGTAAGATTAGCTGTATTACTTACTAGTGATGGTGTTGGCACTGAAGTTACAGTCGTATCAAATTTAACAACTATTGTATCTCCAGATATTATATTTCCTAATGTAAAACTTGAATACGGATTATAACCAATATATGATATTCCATTTATAGTTACTGAATCAGAAACAAATGTTAATCCACTTGGTATAACATCTCTAAAGTTTACATTTTTAGCGATTACATTTCCTGTATTTACTATATTAACTGTATAAGTTACTACATCTCCAATTGTAGCATATGACTTGCTAACAGATTTTGTAGCCGTTAAAGATCCTTGGTTTATCACTGTAGTAACCGTATTACTTGTAGATTGAGTTAATATTGGTGATTCATTTGGATTTATATAATAATTATAATTCGTTGTGGCATCATTATAAATTGTATAGTCTACAGGTGGTATGCTTTGAACTTTTACTTTAAAGCTAACAGTTACGGTTGAATAACCTGGTATATCATCTAAACTAAATCCTGTATTAGGATTATAATCTAATTTATTTACTCCATTTATATATACTGATCCATTTACAAAACTAGCATTTGCCTGGATTATATCTTTAAATAGTACATTGAAGCAATTAGCATTTCCTTGATTAACTATACTTATTGTATAATTTAAGGTATCATCGATTGTGGCATATGACTTATCTACAACTTTTGTAAGATTTAGTAATCCTAATTTAATAAAAGTTGTAACCTTGTTAGATGTTGCCGTTATAGTAACCGGATTATCTGTTGGAGTTAACTTGTAAGTGAAAGTTGTATCCGCAGTATTTTCTACCTTACCATTTACAGGTAACGCATCTACATGAATAGTAAATGTTATTGTATGATATTGATTTGGAGTTAAATCATCTAAATTAAATCCATTTACAGGATTAAATGTTGGTTGTGGTATTCCATCTACTGCTACACTTCCTGTATTAAATGAAGTCGAAGGTGGCATTAAATCTTTAAAGTTTAAGTTTGTTGCATTTACTGATCCAGTATTCTTTATCATTACTGAATAATTTAAATTTTCTCCAACTGTAGCATAATTTTTATCTACTGATTTTGTAATTGTTAATTCTCCAATAGCTACAAAAGTCATCGTTGTATTAGTATTGATAGTTGCATTTATTACATCTGTTCCTACTGTATATTGATAATCTATAGTTGCAAAGTTATAGATAGTATTATCTAAAGGCCTACTAATTATTGTAGCTTCAAAAGTTACTGTTGTTGTCATAGTTGACTCTATATCATCTAGACTAAATCCTATATTCGGATTATATCCAATCTTTTGAATTCCATTTATATATACAGAATCATCAACAAATTGTAAATTAGGATCTAAGGTGTCTATAAATTCTACAAGTTGAGCTGTAACATTTCCTTCATTTATTAGTTGGATTGTAAAGTTTAATGTATCTCCTAATTTTGCAATAGTTTTATCTACAGATTTATTAGCCGATATTATGGTGTCATATACATATACTGTAGTCGTATTTGATGATTTTGTTTTAGTTGTAGGGCTTCCACTAGGATCTACATAATAAGAATAATCTACATCCGCTTTATTTAATAATTTATTATCTAATGGTAAATTCTCTGTAGTTACTGTAAAACTAACTGTCGTTTGATTGCCTATAGCTATATCATCTAATGCAAAACCTATATTTGGATTATAATTTAGCTTATTTACGCCATTTATATATACTGATCCTATATTAAAGGTAGATTCTTCTTGAATTATATCTTTGAATAATAAATTTTTAAGAATAGCGTTTCCAGTGTTATTTATAATGAAACTGTAAGTTATTATATTATTTAATTTAACTACTGTTCTATCTGCAAATTTAGTTACTGTTAAATTACCCATATTTATATATGTGGTAACAGTGTTACTACTTACATTTGTTACTATAGGGTCTCCATTTGGATTTATCTTATATGAATAATTAAGATTAGATGAATTTGTTATATATCCATCGCTTGGTACACTGTCTACAGTTACATCAAATGTAATTGTAACAGATGACCCCGGAATTATAGTTCCCAATGTAAATCCAGTATTAGGATTATAATCTGTATACGCTGTTGATCCTATCTTTACAGATCCAGCTACAAAAGTTGTATGACTTGGTACTAAATCTACAAAGTTAGTATCACTAATATTTATATTGCCATTATTAGCAATAACTGAAGTATACGTTAATATATCGCCTACAGTTGCATAAATTTTATTTACGCTCTTTGTGTTGGTAACAGCCATCATATTTATATTTGTAGTAGTTGTATTACTTGTTAAGCTTCCATCAATATAAGGTGATGTTGGAGTTAATTGATATTTAAAATTAATACTTGAAGTATTATTTATTTGCGGAGGTATTGGAACACTAGTTACAGTTGCTTTAAACATTACAACAACATTTCCACCAGGTAATATATTATTTATTATAAATCCAGTATTAGGATCTGCACTAGGTTCACTTGTACCATCTACTACTACTGATCCCGCTACAAATGTTGCTCCATTTGGAACTATATCTTTGAAATTAACATCCATTAAAGGCAGTGTTCCTGTATTATTAGCTATAACTTCATAACTTAATGTATCACCTATAGTTGCATACATTTTGTCTACTGATTTAGTTAATGTAGCTGAGTATGAACTTATTATAGTAGTAACAGTGTTACTTGTTGATGTTTTAGATATTGGTTGTTGATTTGGATCTATATAATAGTTATATGATGTTGTAGCGCTATTTTTAATATTATTTGGATTTGGCAAGCTATCAACAGTAACTTTAAATTCTATAGTTATAACCTGCCCAACATTCATGCTTCCAAGAGTAAACCCTATTTCCGGATCATAATTAGGTTTATTTATTCCATTTACATATACAGACCCTGGAATAAATGATGCTTGAGATTGTATTATATCTGCAAATAAAGTATTATTTGCTTTTGTATTACCTTTGTTGGTTGCTGTAAACGAATAAGTTAAAATATCGCCTACTGTTGCATATGATTTATCTACACTCTTAACTAGTTCTATTTCTGCATAAGGATCATAAGTTTTAACAGTATTAGAATAAACAGTTTTAGTTACTATTGGGCTATATGGAGTTTGCTTATAGCTAAGTGTAACCTCTGAAGTATTTGGTATATATCCAACAGGTGTATTACTTACTATCGTTGCTGCAAACACTATCGTTGCCGTATCTCCTGGATGTAAATCCTCTATTGAAAATTGATTACTTGGATTAAGATTTGGATAATTAACACCATTTATATATACTGTTCCTGGATAAAAATTCAAGAAAGCACCTATGAAATCTGCAAATTTAAGGTTTGTTAAACTTACATTTCCTGTATTTTGAATTACAGTTGTATAAACTAGGGGATCTCCTGGTTGTGCATACATTTTATCTACTGATTTAGTCACAGTATATAACGCTTCATTTATAATAGTTTGAACTGTGTTACTATAAATTGTATTTGTTGATATACTTCCATTTGGGTCTGGTTGATAACTATATACTAAACTGGATTGATTATATACTATATTTGGAACAGGTACACTGTTTACTTTAGCTTGATACTTAATTTCTATAGTCGCTCCAGGACAAATAGTGCCTAATGTAAATCCTTGATTTGGATTATATGCTGAATAAGCTACTCCATTTATACTAACTGATCCTGGAATAAATGATGTTTCTGCTTGTATATTAGATAGAAATACAGTATTTGTTGAATTTATATTTCCATTATTACTTATCTCTACAGTGTAATATAAAGTATCACCTATTATTGCATAATCTTTATCTACACTCTCAATAGTATTCATACATACATAATTCGCTACTGTATCTACTACATTAGAATCTTTTTCAGATTGTATAACATTAGTTGATGGTGATATTTGATACTTAAATGGAACTTGAGCTATATTTTCAATTAAATTAGTAGGATTAGCTGAATTTACTAAAACTTTATATTCTACATCTGTAGTTTGTTTAGATCCAATTGGATTTGTAAGTGTAAATCCATCGAATGGATTTAAAGTAGGTTTTATTTCTCCATTTATAATAACACTTCCACTAACAAATGTAGCTCCAGGTATAGATGGCTCTAAAACTTGAACATCTGTGGCTTCTACATTACCTGTATTAGTTAAACTCAATGTGTAAGTTACTGTATCTCCTATATTAGGATAATTGTTATTATTACATCTTTCTCCGATTATATCTGTATATTCAACTGTAGCAGATGTAATATTACTAAATATAGTTTTTTCTCTTAAATATCCATATTGATTAAATATATATCCAAATGTTATGCATGAAATATTAGTTACCTTAGTTGATGCAGGTAACGAATTAACCTTAACTTGAAATAATATTTGTGTTGTTGCCCCAACATCTAAATTAGGCAGGATAATTCCAGCTACAGGATCATAATCTGAGTAGTCAATTCCATCTATAATTACAGTTCCATCTACAAAAGAACAGTTTTGGCATATTTTATCTTGGAAAAACATATTTTGTGCAAGTTCTGTTCCTATATTAGTTATATCTACTGTATAGGTTACAATATCTCCAACAATCATAGTTGTTTTTGAAGCCGTTTTTGAAATACTTAATAATCCATCTTGGACTATTACTTCTACAGTATTAGTTTTAGCATAATTTGTAATAATATCTATCCCTGAGGTAAACTGATAGTTATAGTTTACATATTGATATAATAAACCGCCTGTCGGAACTGAATTTATTCTAACTGAAAATAATACATCTATAACTCCTTTAGCTGGAATTGTTCCTATATTTATTCCAGCGGATATATCTGCTAAAGGATACGATACTTCATTTATTACAACCGATCCTGGAATAAAACTAGTCGTAGGATTTATTATTGAGGATAATATAACATTGTTTGCATCCTCTACTCCATCATTTTTTATCTTAACTACATAAACTAGTGGTTCTCCAACCTCTACATTGTATTCTCCATCTCCATCTATATCGTACATATCTAGAGTTGCTATTATATTAGGTGCATTCGCACTTACTTGAGAACCAACCGCAACTAATTGGAGTCCATCTCCCGATCCAGTTGAAGTTATTTGTCCCGCTAATAGAGTTTGATTTGGAACTAATGTGTTAGTAATATCTACACTTGTTATATCCCATTTATTTCTTCCACCTAATGTTTGAGTAGGAATAAATCCATCATTATTTTTATTTGCATTAGTACCATTTACATTTAAAATTCCATTATTTATGCTTAGTGGGTTAGCTACGTTTATTAATCCCGAAAAGAAATTATTGCCTGGATTGTTTGGTGATGTCCCTGGATTTTGATTTGGACTATTGACTGAATTTCCTATATTACTTAATTGAGCAAAAGATGGTCCTGCATATACAATATCCTCTCCGTTAAGAGGTTCTCCATTTGCACAAGATAATAATATATTCCCCTTAAGCTTAGATATATCTGAATTCGTTGTAAAACCTGAAATACTAGTTTGTAAAGGTTCTTCAGGTTTAGCAATAGATATACCTGACATGTAAATAACTTTTTGAGGTGGTAAACTATCATTTCTATATGCAACCGATAATGTCCATCCAGCTCTTGTATTGCTTAGACCTATAGCTGGAATACTTATAGGTACCTTTGATACTGTATAATTACCTGATAAAGAATCTTGTATATATGATGTTACATCTTTAGCTCTATATCTATCTATACTTCCAGATGATCCCGTATAAGTATCTGTATATTGAGGTAATATTTGATAAGTACCCTTTGGTGTTGTAAAAGTTATTGCATCATCTTGAATACTTCTAAGATCTTGTGCATCTTGAAAATTACTTTTTACAGTAGAATACCATACAAGTTCTGCATATAATATTGTGCTATTTGATAGTATATTTAAATTAGCAGTACTTCCTGCTTCAGTCCAATCCCTTGTTGTACTTCCATCTGGTTTAACCATATCTGAGGTGTTTATTTGTGTAGCAGTAGTACTTCCACATGCTACAAAACTATTTCCTGTAGCTACTAATATAGCTTTGTCTACTGCTACAAATTTAGGTGTTAATGTCACATTAGTTCCTCCTTATTCTATACTTAATTTTATAATTGAATTGATTAATTCAAAAATAACTCCTTTATATAATATTAATTAATATTAATTTAGTTACTATTTTCAACCCTTTATCTATTTTAATTTAAAGTTAAAACGTTTTGTCGTAACACGAAGTATCTAGTTTGAATATATTTAAATAAAAAGGAGTGATGCTATGCCTTCTAATACATTTACCATGACTATTGATAAAACTCAAAATATACCTATTATAGTTGGTAATACATCTACATTTAACATTAGTATCAAAAATCTTAGTAGTAGCCAAAGACTTTACAATTTAAATCTTTATTTAACTTTGCCTGATGGCATGGTTATTTCAAGTTCTACCATACCACAAACATCAAGTTTAACTAATTCTAACAACAGTACTTCTTATTCTTGGATAAATTTAAAAGATTTAGCTCCTATGGAAATTAATTATATTTTTAGTATTACAGTGAAATGTAATACTAAGTTTAAGAATGGAACTTCAGTGCCCTTTGGATACAACTTTTCTGGGATAAATGTTTCTTGCCAAGTTGATACAATGCCTAGAGGAAATTATGATATTGGTAATGAAGTAATCACACAACAAGTAGGTATGACTTTTCAAACAGTAAGATTTTATAGTACTATTTCAACTCCTGCCAAAGTTTTAAAAGGTGCAGGTACTTCACTTAACTTAACTGATTATACACAAGTGAATACATCCACATGCAAATTTTATAATAATTCTGTTTCAACTTCCTTAGTAAATGTATCTATATTACTAGACGATGGCATACGATATATTGGAAATATTACTGTTTCTGGGTCAGATGCTTCAAAATTCACAAATCCTACAATAAGCATCGTGAGTATAAACGGTAAACTTTATACTCAGCTTTATTATGGAAATATAAATTTATCAATAGGAAGTGTAACTACCCTAACCTTTAACTATGGAGTATGGAATCAGTACAATAATAATCAGGGTAATTTTATAGTACATGGCACTATTTTAAATATGAATATTAATATGAATTCAGCAGATCCACTTATAACTTCAATCTCCAATAGTACTACAAACTTTGTAGCTATGGACTTAATAATAACTACATCAATAAATAAATCAATTGTAGATGTTCAAAATTATATAACATATACCTATGTATATAAAGTTGGCCAATATTACAATATACAAAATATAGTAGTCAACTATTTCTTGCCAGATGGAATTTATTATATATCTAGCTCTACTTCACCTATATCTGCTGTTGATAACCCAACTTTACAGGGATTTTACTTAACTTATAACTTTAATTTGGCTACACAAAATTCTACAAATACAATTACTATAAGTGCAAAAGTTGATAGTTACTACAGATATAAAAAAGATAGTCAATCTTTAAATTTACCTGTAGTTGCATCTGACCCATTCCTAGCAACTACTAATATATTAGGTTATCTTATAGGACCTTCAACCCAAGTTACTGATAATGCTAGCGTATCCTCTAGTGTAAATATCGCAACTATATCCAAGCAGTTTGTAAAAGGATATTATAAAAATGGAACTGCTAAGAATATAACTACCCTAGCACCGGGAGATATAGCTGAATATTTATTGACTTATAATGCTTCCAGTTTGAAAGCTATTCAAAAGCAAGTTTATATAGATGATTTTTTCCCATTATCAGCTGATCCTATAGATAATTTAACTTATTTATATACTGGATATAATCCAATTTCATCACCTCAACTTATAAGCCCTCATGGTGTAGATTTTTATTACGGAGATATTCCTGGATTAACTTCTTCAACTATTAACTTCAAAGTTCCAATTGCTCAACTTGGAAGCTCTACTCAAAATACAAATTTGATGAAATTAAAAGGGATAAATACCTATGGGTATGCTTATAGTAATCGAGCTCAAGTAAATATCAATATTGGAACTCCAAATATAACATTAACTAAAACTGTAAGCGGTCCTAATAAAAATGCTATAAAAGCAAATGAAGTTTATACTTATACAGTTGTTATTTCTAATACTAATAATTTAGGAACTGAAACTGATGCTTTTAATTTTAATCTTAGCGATAGTTTATCTACATGGTTTTCAGTCGATTTAAATACTTTAAATGTAAGTGGATCTGGAAGTTATAAATCCGTTTATATTCAAAATAATAATGTAATTGTAGAAATCAATAAGTTAGCTCCCGGTCAATCTTTAACATTAACTTATAATGTAACTATAAGCCCAGTTTTATCTTCTGGAGTTAGTATTATAACTACTGCAACTAACACTAATCCCTATTCTCAAGTTTATGATAATACTTCCAGTAACTATCAGTATTCTAATCTAGTTAAAACTGCATCTGTTACAATAGCTTCACTATCTATATCACTTACAAAAACTAATATATCAGATACATTTAAAGTTGGATCATCTATAACTTATATAATTGAAGTAACTGTGCCTCAAGGTACTATTTCATATGGTTTATATTTAAAAGACACTTTACCAAGCGGTGGTCAATTGTATGTTGGTCCATGTACTAAAAATAATATTTTAATAAATCCTCAGATATCTTCAAATATAATTACTCTACCTACTGAAGGAATAGTCGATGCTCGAAACATGGCTCAAACTATTACCTATATAATGACTTGTGCAATAACTAATTCTACTAAAAGTGTAGGTACTACTACTTCTACTCAAATTAATACAGTTCAATGTTTTTATCAAAAAACACAAGGAGGTAGCTTTTCTAGTATTAGCAAATCTCTTACTATAACTATAAATCATCCTAATTTAATTCTTAGTTTGAGTGCAACAGATAAAACAACTTCTATAATTTATAATCAAAGCGCAATGATAAACACTAATGCTATAATGCAATTCAAATTAGATTTTCAAAACAACAGTGCTATTAAATTAATAAATGGTACTATTGAGATTCCTCTAAGTAGTAACTTTTTGTTTTCTTCAATAGATACAACTGTTTTATGCAACTGTTACTATGATACAATTTCTAAAAAACTAATAATAAATATACCTCAATTAAATTCATCTAATTCTGGATATGTTACTTTTACTGTAATACCTCAATCCACTCTTCGAGCTGGAACTTCTATAAATACTCAGGCTACTGCTGTATCTTATTACAACGATATATCAACAACGAAAATATATAGTGGAGAAACCAGTAATGTATTAACGTGTATTTTACCTCCTGGCGTATCTCTTCAGCCAGACCCTTTAACTCAAATAAATGAATCTACTTCATTTATAATTACTCAACCTGGTAATACAGCTGTTATATTTGATTATTTTAAAAATACCGGTGGTGGCTATGATGATTTTACTTTGATTATTCAAAAAGTGGCAATTCCGTATACACTTTATATCGATAATATAAAAATAGCCGATATAAGCGCAAATACACTTTATCAATCAACATTATCATTAATGTCAAATTTAGCACCTAATACAAATAAAGTTATTCAAATTAATGCAGTTATACCAATTAACCAACCAATAGGTTCTAGATATGACTTTCTAGTTACTGCTAGGTCGGTTACTAATCCTTATCCTGAAAAAACTGTGTTAAATATAGATCCAAGTTACTAAAAACACAAAACCCTTATAGCTAAGATATTTAATCTTTTCTATAAGGGTTATTTATAACTTGTATTAATCTGATATTCATCACTAAAACTAATTAAAATATTTGTACTTGTTATTATAGTATTGTTATTTAGTAAATTTGCTAAAGCATGTTTAATTTTTACTTTTATCTTGTCTTTCTCTAAATATACTATACCTACTGGAGTTATCATAATACATGAAAATCCATAAATATATTTTATCACCTTGGTTTTATTATTATTTTTATTATCAGTTTTAAAAAATATTTTATATTCTATAACTCCAATAACTAATAATGTTGACATATTAGTTTTAAATTTATTATATTTGCTATTTATTGGACTATGTATAATTTTTGTATCTAATATTTTTATTAGAACCTTAAAA
>NZ_JBOFKN010000173.1:0-33691 GCF_051657365.1 Paraclostridium sp. | reverse complement strand
AGCTAATCATTATCTGAATATCTGGCTTGGTTGTTTGTGTTTAATTCTTTTAAAAAGAATTTTTATAATTAACCTACTGTTTAATTTTCAAAGTTCATTTTCTCGTTTGCCCTTTTCTTAAGGACAAGTAATACTATACTACCTTTTAAACAGTAAGTCAACACTTTTTAAAAACTTTTTTATTTTTTTTATAAATTCTTTTCATATTCTTTTTTTAACTTCTCTATAATCTTTCTTTCTAATCTAGAAACAGTCATTTGAGATATCTCTAATTCTTTAGCTATTATAGATTGTGTCTTGTCTAAGAAGAATCTATCTTTAAATATTTTTATTTCTAGTTCATTTAAAGTTTCTATAAATTTATTTATAAAATCCATATTTTCTATATTGCCAAAGCTAGTTTCTTCTTGTCCAACTTTATCTTTAAGAGTTATTTCTTTATCATCTGAATCATCATTACTAGATGTATCCAATGACATAGGTTGATATCCATAAGAAGCTTCTATAGCCTCTAAAACTTCCTCTTCTGTACATCCTATATGATTAGCTATGTCTATAGCTTTTGGACTTCTTTTATGCTTTTGTTCTAAATATAATTTAGCTTCACTTATTTTTTTACTTAACTCTTGTATTCTTCTTGGTACTTTAACTGTCCATACTTTATCTCTAAAGTACTTTTTTATTTCACCTATTATAGTAGGTGTTGCAAAACTTGAGAACTCATAGCCTTTTTCAATATCATATCGATCTATGGCATATATTAATGCTAAAGACGCCACTTGATAGATATCATCAAAGTCAACACCTTTATTAATATATTTTTTAGCTAATATATTCGCTAAATACATATGTCTTTCTATAAGAATATTTCTTATTTCTACGTTTTTGTCTTTGCTATATATATTAAACAATTCTTTAGTTTCCATATCCATATAGCTTGTAGCATTAGCTACGTTCCTCATTAAATACCAACTCCTAAATATTTAGTCATTTTTATTTTTGTACCTTCATCAGTATTAGATATTGTACTAACTTCATCCATTAATGTTTTTATTATAAATAAACCTAGTCCACCTTCTTTTGGATTTGTTAAATCAGGCTCTTGTAATGAATCCACATCATATCCTGTTCCTTTATCTTGTACATCTATTGTTAATCCATTTTCTAGTATAGAAAATCTAACTACAAATTTATCATCTAGACTATGCTTTATAGCATTTGTACATGCTTCTGATACAGCTACTTTTATATCTTCTATATCATCTAAAGAAAAACCTATCTTATTTGCTATTCCTGAAACTGTTAGTCTTATAATACTTACATATTCTGGGTTAGCTGTAACTTCCATTTTTATTGTTTCTAGCTCCAAAGTTTATCCCTCCACTTTAAATATTTTATCTAGTCCTGTTATAGTGAATATTTTTTTTACATTTTTTCTAGCGTTTAATATATATATATCCTTTTCATTCACTTTTAATCTTTTAAGTACTCCTATAAGTGCGCCTAATCCGGTAGAATCTATATATTCTAAGTTAGTAAAGTCAATTTTTAAATCAACAGGTTGCTCTTCTATTAAGCCATTTAAATGCTCTTTTACTTTATCTGCTCCTGCAACATCTAACTCTCCATTTATTCCTACATTCCAAAAATTACTGTCTAGTCTTGATTCTATATTTACAGACATAACTATACCTCCTATTTACTTTTTGAAAAACTTGAATGCTTTCGTTATATTAGTTACTCCGCTAGCTAATCCAACTATATCTTCTGTACTTTTTGTAATAGCTGCAACATTTTCTATAGTTTCATGTATGTATCGCTCATTATAGTCTACTATTTTGTATGCTTTTTCAACTACTTTAGTTGTACTGTTAATTAGTTTAGCTAAATATACTGCAATTATTAACGCTGATACACCAAATAAAATTGCTCCTATTTGCCATCCCACTGCATCCATTATATATTATCTCCCTCTTCTTCGAAAGTCTTACTTATTATTATTTCATCCTCAACTATATTTACGTCATCAATATCACATTCTTCAACTATATTTGCAATTTTTTCTTTTACAGTTTGTATAGTTCCATCTAATACTTCTCTTGGATTATCTTTTATTTCATTCATTTTAACTTTAGTTTCTCTTCTTAACTCAGAACCTTTTTTAGGTGCTAGGAATAGTCCTAATAAAAATCCAATTATAGAACCAAATAAAAAATATTTACCTTTGTTTTTACTCATGATTTTAATCTCCTTTCATGTTTGTATATTTATTTTACATATTTATTATATCCATAATTATACAAAAAGAATAGGGTTTGTATACCCTATTCTTCCATCTCTATCTTAGCAATTGAAACTACATTTACTTCATCAGCAGTTTTCATCAACTTAACACCGCTAGTTACTCTTCCAAATAAAGATATTTCATTTACTCTAAGTCTTATTAATACACCATTTGAGTTTATGATCATCATTTCATCATCTTCATTGACCATTTGCGCTCCAACAATTTCACCTGTTTTATCAGATATATTATAAGTCTTTATACCTTTACCTGCTCTAATTTGAGCTCTGTATTCTTCAATTGATGTTCTTTTACCAAATCCATTTTCACTAACAACTAATAAGTCAGTTCCTTCACTGCAAAGATTCATAGCTACTACTGTATCTTCTTTATTTAAAGATATACCTTTTACACCCATAGCAGTTCTACCCATGTGTCTTATATCATTTTCGTCAAATCTTATAGACATACCATGTTTAGTAACTAATATAACATCTTCACTACCATCAGTTACCTTAACACCAATAAGTTCATCATCTTCTCTTAAACCTATTGCTATTAAACCTGATTTATTTATATTTTTGAATTCTTCACGCTTAGTCTTTTTAACTATACCTTTTTTAGTTGATAATAATAAATATTCATTTTCACTAGCATCATCTATTGAAATCATAGTAGCTATTTTTTCATCACTATTCAGTTGTAAAAGGTTAACAATAGCAGAACCTTTAGCTTGTCTCTTAGCTTCTGGTATTTCATATGCGTTTAGAGTATACACTCTACCTTTATTTGTGAAGAATAGTAATCTACTATGAGTATGTGTAGTTATTAATTCTTTTATGAAGTCTTCCTCTCTAGTAGTAAGTGCTGATATTCCTCTTCCACCTCTATTTTGACTCTTATAGGTATCTATAGGCATTCTTTTTATGTATCCAAAGTGAGTAAGAGTTACGGCTACTTCTTCATTTTCTATAAGATCTCTCATGTCTATTTCGCCTTCAGCATGTCTTATCTCAGTTCTTCTTTCATCAGCATAATTTTCTTTTATTATAGATAACTCTTGTTTTATAACATTCATAAGTAATTTTTCATTACTTAAAATTTCTCTTAATTTGTTTATCTTCTTAATTAATTCTGCATACTCAGCTTCTATTTTATCTCTTTCTAATCCTGTAAGTCTTTGTAGCCTCATGTCAAGAATAGCTTGTGCTTGTAAGTCTGAAAGTTTAAATCTGTTAATTAACTCATCTTTAGCTTCTTGACCCGTCTTAGAAGCTCTTATAAGCTTTATAACCTCATCTAAATTATCTAATGCTATTCTTAATCCTTCTAATATATGAGCTCTAGCCTCAGCTTTATTTAAATCAAATTGAGTTCTTCTTGTAACTACATCTTTTTGATGTTGTACATAATGATATAGAACTTGTTTTAAATTTAATACCTTAGGCTCTCCATTAACTAATGCTAGCATTATTATACTAAATGTATCTTCCATTTGAGAATGTTTATATAACTTATTTAATACTATATTTGCATTAGCATCTCTCTTAAGTTCTATAACTACTCTCATACCATTTCTATTACTCTCGTCTCTTAGATCTGATATTCCCTCAAGTTTTTTATCTTTAACTAATTCAGCGATTTTCTCAACTAATTTAGCTTTATTAACTTGATATGGTATTTCAGTTACAACTATTTGTTGTTTTCCTTTAGCTAATTCTTCTATGTAAGCTCTAGCTCTAACTTTAACTTTTCCTCTTCCTGTTTTATAGGCTTCAGATATATTTTCTTTACCCATTATAATTGCAGAAGTTGGGAAGTCCGGTCCCTGTATAAACTGAATTAAGTCTTCAACACCACATTCTTCATTATCTATAAGATGTATTGTAGCATCTATTACTTCGCCTAAGTTGTGAGGTGGTATAGATGTTGCCATACCAACTGCTATACCATTAGATCCATTTACTAAAAGGTTAGGGAATCTAGATGGTAATACTGATGGCTCTTTTAAAGATTCATCAAAGTTTGGTATAAAATCTACAGTCTCTTTATCTATATCTCTTAATAACTCAAGAGCTAATTTACTCATTCTAGCTTCAGTATAACGCATTGCAGCAGGTGAATCTCCATCTACAGAACCAAAGTTACCATGTCCATCTACTAAAAGTCCTCTAGTCGAGAAATCTTGTGCCATTCTTACCATTGCTAAGTAAACAGCACTATCTCCATGTGGATGGTACTTACCTAAAACGTCCCCGACAATACGAGCAGACTTTCTATATGGTTTATCTGGTGTTAAATTTAATTCACTCATTGAGTATAATATTCTTCTGTGAACTGGCTTAAGTCCATCTCTTACATCTGGAAGGGCACGTCCAGCTATAACACTCATCGCATAATCAATATACGATTTTTTCATTTCGTGACCTATTTCAATAGGGAGTATTCTATTATTTTCATCCATTAACACTCATCCCCTCTCTTATATATCTAAATTTCTAACGTATCTTGCATTTTCTTCTATAAATTCTTTTCTTGGAGCTACTTTATCACCCATAAGCATTGAGAATATCTCATCTGCCATAGATGCATCTTCTATAGACACTTGTAATAAAGTTCTTGTTTCAGGATTCATAGTTGTTTCCCAAAGTTGCTCTGCGTTCATCTCTCCAAGACCTTTATATCTTTGAAGCTCTACACCGCTTCTTCCAAGTTCTTCTAATAAAGTATTTAACTCTTGATCTGAATATACATAGTGTTCCTTCTTTTGCTTTTTAACCTTGTATAGAGGTGGCTGTGCTATATAAACATATCCATTTTCTATAAGAGGTCTCATGTATCTAAAGAAGAAAGTAAGTAATAATGTTCTTATATGCGCCCCATCGACGTCGGCATCGGTCATTATTACAATTTTATGATATCTAGCTTTTTCTAAATCGAAATCTTCACCTATGCTACATCCATATGCAGTTATCATATTTCTTATTTCGTCTGATGATAAAATCTTATCTAGTCTAGATTTTTCAACATTAAGTATTTTACCTCTTAGTGGTAATATTGCTTGAGAGTGTCTATCTCTACCTTGTTTAGCAGAACCTCCGGCAGAATCCCCTTCGACTAAGAATATTTCACTTTTTGAAGGATCTTTCTCAGCACAGTCAGCTAATTTACCAGGTAAAGATGTACTTTCTAATACACTCTTTCTTCTAGTTAATTCTCTTGCCTTTTTAGCAGCTTCTCTTGCTCTTTGAGCTCTTAAAGCTTTATCAACTATTATTCTAGCAGTTGTTGGATTCTCTTCTAAGAATGAACCTATTTCTTCAACAGTTACACTATCTACGATTCCTCTTACTGCAGTATTTCCTAATTTTGTCTTAGTTTGACCTTCAAACTGTGGATCTGGAAGCTTTATAGATATAACAGCTGTAAGACCTTCTCTTATATCTTCTCCTAAAAGATTTGAATCCTTTTCTTTTAGTATTCCATTTTTTCTTGAATAATCATTTACAACTTTAGTCATAGCAGTCTTAAATCCACTTAAGTGAGTACCACCTTCATGGGTATTTATATTATTTGCAAAAGAATATATGTTCTCTGTATAACCGTCAGTATATTGTAAAGCCACCTCAACCATGTAGTCCTTTACTTTTTTCTCTATATAAACAATGTCCGGGTGAATTCCTGTTTTAGTTTTGTTTAAATATTTAACAAATTCTATTAAACCACCATCATAGTGGAATTCTTTTATCTTTTCTTGACCTTCTCTTTTATCTTCTAGAACTATCTTAACACCTTTATTTAAAAATGCTAATTCTCTTAGTCTATACTCTAATGTTTCGTACTTATACTCAACTTCATCAAATATAGTTGCATCTGGCTTAAATTGAACTCTAGTTCCTGTCTCTTTTGTTTCTCCAATAACTTTTATATCTGAAGTTGGAACTCCTTTTTCATATCTTTGGCTATAAATTTTACCATCTTTATGAACTTCTGCAACTAACCACTCTGATAATGCATTAACTACAGAAACTCCAACTCCATGAAGCCCTCCAGAAACTTTGTAACCGCCTCCACCGAATTTACCTCCGGCATGTAGTACTGTTAAAACTGTTTCTAGTGTAGATTTTCCAGTTTTAGGATGTACCTCTACTGGTATACCTCTACCATTATCTCTTTCGAATATGCTTCCATCTTCATTTATAGAAACATATATATCTGAACAATATCCAGCTAGAGCTTCGTCTATACTGTTGTCCACGATTTCATAAACTAAATGATGTAATCCTCTGGGTCCCGTAGACCCTATGTACATACCAGGTCTTTTTCTAACAGGTTCTAATCCTTCTAAGACCTGTATTTGACTTGCGCCGTATTCTTGTTTCATCTAGTTCCCTCCATTCTCTATACTAATTACATTGCCTTTTTCAATATTAAAAATAGTAGTATTTTCAGTATTGAATATCTTTTTATGAGAAGCTTCTGCTGTTGTTATAAACATTTGAACTTTGTCTAAATTGTCTACTAATAGCTTCTGTCTTGTTTCATCTAATTCACTAAAAATATCATCCAATAATAAAATTGGATACTCTCCAACCTCATTATTTATTAATTCTATTTCTGAAAGCTTTAATGAAATAGAGGCTGTTCTCTGTTGTCCCTGTGATCCATAAAGTCTAACATCTAACTCATTTATACAAATTAATAAATCATCTTTATGAATTCCATATCTTGTAGTTCTAGTATCTATATCGTGTTGGCGTCCTTCTTTTAGCTTTTTAATAAGTTTTTCATAAGCTGTATCTATAGTATCTTCATCGGTAATATTTATCTGATTTTTATACCTTATAGTTAACTCCTCAACTTCATTCGTAAGCTTTTTATGCATTTTACTCGATATAGAGGCTATTTTTTTTATAAAATCTCGTCTTAGAATATATATATAACTACCATATCTAGCTAAGCTTTCATCATAAACTTCTATTAGGTCTATATCTACATAGCTACTTTTTAGTAATTTATTTCGTTGAAATAATATTTTATTGTAATTGGTAAGATAATTATAATATTTAGGCGTAATTTGACTTATTTCTTTGTCAATAAATACTCTTCGTTCCTTTGGACCTTCTTTTACAAGTCTTAAATCTTCTGGTGAAAATATGACTACATTTAGATTTCCCAATAATTCATATATTTTTTCTATATTTATTTTATTTATTTTTATGCCTTTTTTATTATTTTTACCAATTCCTATTTCTATTAGACTATTTCTATCGTATTTTGTAAAGTTTCCACCTATATATAAATTTTCACTTTCAAATTTAATCATTTCTTTATCTTTATTTGTCCTAAAAGATTTTCCAAATGATAATAAATATATAGCTTCTACGATATTTGTTTTTCCTTGTCCGTTTTTGCCTATAAGTAAATTTATTTTTGGATTAAACTCTAAGTACAGAGCATCATAATTTCTAAAGTTAATTAAATTTAAGCCATTTAAATACACAAAGGGCACCCCTTTTATAGTATCTTTATTTTATTGCCTTCTACTTCCACCATGTCATTAGATCTTAATTTTTTACCTCTTCTAGTTTCTATTTCTCCGTTAACCTTTACTAGACCTTCTTGAATTAAGAATTTTGCATGTCCACCTGTAGATGCGACATCTACTAGCTTCAAAAATTGATCTAATTTTATGAATTCAGAATCTATAGCTATTTCAATCATTTCTTCTTCCTCCTTTGATTATATCAAATATATATTAAATAAATTTCTTATACTCTCATTGTTAACATATATTTAAAAATATATTATATCATAAAAACCCAACTTTTTCAGTTGGGTTTACTTTTAATTTATATATTCGACGATATTCTTACAGGTAATAATAAATACGTATATTTAGTTCCATCAGCAGGTTTTATAATACAAGGATTTACATTTGTTGTGAATTCTATAAATATTTCTTCACTATCAATTACTTTTAGTGCATCTATAAAATATCTAGAGTTAAATGCTATGTCTAAATAATCTCCTTCTAGTTCTATAGCTACTTCTTCATATACGTTTCCTTTTTCAGTATTAGAAGTAATAGCCATTGAATTATCTCTTATAGATAATTTTATCAAATTATTTTTTTCTGATTGAGATAAAAGCGAAGCTCTTTCTATACTATTTAGCAATTCTTTTGTATGAACTTTAGCTCTAACTCCATATTCTCTAGGAAGAAGTTTTTTATAATCTATGAATTCACCTTCTAATAATCTTGTTATTATTTTTGTTTCATTTATTGTAAAAATAGCATTTTTATCATCAAATCCTATTTTTATAGAATTACCTTCTGCTGCTAGTAATCCATTTACATCGTGAAGTGTTTTTCCTGGAATTATAACCTTGATATCTTCTTCACTATTTTTAAGCTCACTTGCTCTTACTGCTAATCTATATCCATCTATTGCAACTAAACTTATATTTCCATTGCCTATTTCTAATAGTTCACCCATTAGTATTGGTTTTGTTTGATCTTGAGATATTGCAAATACAGTTTGTTTTATCATATTTTTTAATAAATCTTGAGGAATATCATATAAATCATTTTTGTTTACATCTGGTAGTTTAGGATAATCAACTGCTGAATCTCCTTTTATTTTAAATCTTGAATTTAAACAGTTTATGTACACATTATTATCTATGTCTGTTTCTATTTCAATAAAAGTATCAGGTAGTTTTCTTATTATATCCCCAAAAAGACGAGCATTTATTACAATTTGACCTTCTTCAATAATCTCAGCTTGTGCATAAGTATCTATTCCAATTTCTAAATCGTATCCTGTTAGGTTTATACGATCTCCTTTAGCTGTTAATAATATCCCTTTTAATAGTTCTAATGTTGTTTTTCCATTAATGGCTTTTTGAACAATTCCTATTTTATTTGCAAGTATTTTTTGATTACAAATTATCTTCATTGTGGATAACCTCCTTAAGTGATTATATACAAAAATAAATTAAAAAAATTAGTAGTAATAATAGTAGGTGTTGTTGATAATGTGGATAAGTGCTTCAATCAAAATAAATACAAAGATATCAACATGTGTATAAAATGTTAATATCTTTGTGTATTTTGATAGGATAAAATGTATATTTTTGTGGTTAAAAAATATGTACACATTTTATCAAGACGATATCCACAGTCATATTGTGTATAATTTACCCTTTTAAATCTAATATAATTTTATTTATTTTTTCTTTAAAATCTTCATTGTTTTCTATATCCTTAGCTATTTTATCATGAGCATGAATAACAGTGGTATGATCTCTTCCTCCAAACTCTTCACCTATCTTAGGAAGTGATAAGTCTGTAAGTTCACGAGATAAATACATAGCTACTTGTCTTGGATAAGAAATTGATCTTGTTCGTTTCTTTGAATTAAAGTCTTCCATTTTTAAAGAAAAAACAGAAGATACTTTTTCTTTTATTCTATTTACATTTATTTCTTCATGTTTTGATGTAGTTATTATATCTTTTAAAGCTTCAGATGCTAACTCAAAAGATATAGTTCTATTAGTAAGAGAGCTATAAGCTACAACTCTTGTAAGTGCACCTTCTAATTCCCTTATATTTGATTTTATATTTTTTGCAATATAAACTGTGACTTCATTAGGAACATCTATATCTTCCATTTGAGCTTTTTTTCTAAGTATAGCCATTCTAGTTTCAAAATCAGGAGCTTGAATATCTGTTATAAGTCCCATTTCAAATCTTGAGCGAAGTCTATCTTCTAAAGTAGGTATCTCTTTAGGAGGTCTATCACTAGATATGATTATCTGTTTATTGGCTTCATGTAATGAATTAAATGTATGGAAGAACTCTTCTTGAGTTCTTTCTTTTCCTGCTATAAATTGAATGTCGTCTATCAAAAGAACGTCTACATTTCTATATTTATTTCTAAATTCTTCGTTTCTGTCATCTTTAATAGAGTTTATAAGTTCATTTGTAAACTTTTCAGATGAGACATAAACTACTTTTGGATCTTTCTTTTGTTGCATTATATGATGCCCGATCGCATGCATAAGATGTGTTTTTCCAAGACCTACACCACCATATAAAAATAGTGGATTATAAGCTCTAGCAGGAGATTCTGCTACAGCAACACAAGCAGCGTGTGCAAAACGGTTACTATTTCCTATTACAAAGGTATCAAAAGTATATTTAGGATTTAGATTAGGATAGTTCTTTTTAAATTTGTTATCTTCTTCATTATTGTAACGGTTATCTAAACCTTGAACCTCACTTTCGCTTAAAACGAATTTGACGTTGTGTTTTTTTAATGAAAGTTGATTTACAGAACTTTCTATTAAATTTAAATATCTATCTTCTAATATTCCTTTAGTAAAATCATTTGGAACTAATAGTATTAAAGTGTTTGATTGCATTTGCAATGGTTTTATTTGTTTAAAAAAAGCATTAAAACTAGGGGGTGATAATTCACCTTTTATAAGTTGTAATGTTTTTTCCCATAAAGAAACTATATCCATAATTTAAAACCTCCGAACGAAATAATTAACATTTTCCACAAAGTTATTAACAAATTTATGATTTATTTAAAAAATGTGTTTTTGAGCAAAAAAAATATGGATAAACATGTGGATAATTTGTAAAAAATAAAAAAGATGTAGTAATTTATAGAAAATATAAACAATATGTATATAAAGTTATAAATAATATCAATAATAATAGAAATATAGTCTATAACAAGATTATTATCTTTTACGTAATAAGTTATGCACATTTTTATCCACAACTTGTGAATAAATTTTATATGTTAATAAGTTTTATAAACATTATCAACAAGTATATTTATAATATCAGAATATATGCTAAACTTCAATGATTTATATACATTTTATCCACAAAATTAACTGCTTGTTGATAAAAAAGTTAACAAAATTAACTGTAGAAATAAATGGATTAATGTTGCTAAAAGTAGCTCAAAAATACGTTGACAATCAGTCTAAAAGGATTTATAATTGTACGTGTTATGCTTACTTTGAGGGTAAAGTTATTATTTTTATAAACGGAAAAACAATCTTGAAAGGCGGTGCAAAAAATGAAAAGAACTTATCAGCCAAAGAAAAGACAAAGAAAGAAAGAACATGGATTTAGAAAGAGAATGAAAACTTCTAATGGAAAAAATGTTCTTAAGAGAAGAAGAGCTAAAGGAAGAAAGAGATTAACTCATTAATTTTTTTAGAAAAGGGCTGCTGAAAAGTAGCCTTTTTGTGTAAAAAATTATAAATTAAGCTGTGTTTATAGGAGGATTTAGTATGGATTTCAAGAATACTAAAGGTATAAAAAAAGACTCTGATTTTAGAAAAGTATACAAACACGGCAAATCTTTTGCAAATAAATACTTAGTAATGTATATACTGGATAATAAATCAGACTTTAATAGAGTAGGATTTTCTGTTTCGAAAAAGGTAGGAAAAGCTACCATAAGAAATAAAATAAGAAGAAGAATAAGAGAAGGTTTTAGATTAAATTGTGATGAATATATAAAGAATGGATATGATTTAGTATTCATAGCTAGAGTAGCTAGTAAAGATGCTGAGTATGAAGACATAGAGAAATCAGTAAAAAGCTTAATAAAAAAAGCAAAACTGAACCAAGGGTAAAGGATATGGGGGATTAAATTGAAACAACTATCAAGCTTACTAAAGAATATAAATAGGGATTTAACTAAGGTTTTTATATATATAGTAAGAATTTATCAGAAGTACATATCTCCTTTAAAAGGTCCTACCTGTAGGTTTTATCCAACTTGTTCTCAGTACGCAATAGAAGCATTAAAAAAATATGGGGCACTAAAAGGATCTTATTTAGCGATAAGAAGAATATTAAAGTGTCACCCTTTCCATCCTGGAGGATATGATCCTCTAAAATAATTTATAAGTGAAAAAGACACTTTAGGAGGTACAAGAATTGAGTTTAATTAGTGACTTATTAGGGCAAATTCTTAAAATTATAATAGAATTTGTAAATAACTATGGTTTAGCAATCGTTTTATTTACTATAGTTGTTAAAGTTATATTATTACCACTAACTATAAAGCAGACAAAATCTATGAAGGCTATGCAGGATATACAGCCTAAAATAAAAGAGATACAAGATAAATATAAAAGTAAGCCAGAAAAGCAAAATGAAGAAATAATGAAGATATACAAAGAAGCTAAAGTAAATCCTATGGCAGGATGTTTACCTTTATTAATACAATTCCCTATATTAATTGGTCTTTACAATGTATTAAGAAATCCAGTTATGTATGGAGTTTTTGCTAACGAAGCTGCAAAAACAGCTGCAGATACAGGTTTTTTATGGATGAATTCTTTATCATCTCCAGATAAAACGTTCATAATAGCTATATTAGCAGGAGTAACAACTTTTATAACTCAAAAATTAACTATGCCAAGTGATCAACAACAAGGATCTATGAAATTTATGACATATTTCATGTCATTTATGATGTTTTGGTGGGGTATAAGTTTCCCAGCTGGTCTTGCATTATACTGGACAGTAAGTAACTTATTCCAATTAGCTCAATACTACTTAATAATGAATCCATTAAAAGCTAAACTTGCTAATTCTGGGGAGGGTGTAGTAGATGAAACAAAGCCTAGAAATAAAAAGTAAAAATATTGATGAAGCAATATCAAAAGCTTTAAGACAGTTTAGTGTAGACAAGGAAGACATAGAAGTAGAAGTTATTAAACAACCAACAAAAGGGTTCTTAGGATTAATAGGAGCTAAAGAAGGTTTATATAAAATAACTGTTAAAGAAAAAGAACTAGATGAAATAGCAGAGTCAGTCAAAGTTGAGACTGAGATTGAATCTAGTGCAGAATCAAAAGAATTAGATGTAGCTAGAGGGTTTATATTAAATATAATAAATAACCTAAATATAGATGCTAATATAGATGTTGTTCAAGAAAAAAACGTTATAAAGATTAATATAACAGGAAAAGATGCATCTTGCTTAATTGGAAGAAGGGGAGAAACTCTAGATTCTATACAATTTTTAGCGGGACTAGCATTAAACAAAGCAAATAAAGATTCTCACAGTAAAGTTCTTATTGATATAGAAAACTATAGATCTAAGAGAGAAGAGTCTTTAATAAGATATGCTAATAAAGTAGCTAGAGAAGTAGCTAAAACTAGAAGGACTAAAAAGTTAGATTATATGAATCCATATGAGAGAAGAATTGTTCACTCAACTCTTCAAAATGATAAGTTTGTAAAAACTTATAGTGAAGGTGTAGATCCATATAGAAGGCTTGTAATAGAATATAAAAAGTAATAATAAAAGCAAACCTCCTAATATATAGGGGGTTTTATTTTTGAAAAATATTATATATAATAGTTAGATTAAGGAAATAATTTAAAAGTATACAAGAATAGACAGGTATACATGGTATTATATTAGATAGAGCTTATATAAATTTTGGTAAGATATTATTACAAAATAGTATATAAAATGATAAAATATTACTTTACGAGTTTGTATACAAAAAATACTAAAAAAAGAGGTGATCGGGTTGTTTATAGACGATACTATAGCTGCAATTGCAACAGCTCCTGGTGAAGGTGGAATCGGAATAATAAGGATAAGTGGAGAAAAGTCACTTCAAGTAGCCAATGAGGTATTCAGATCAGTAACAGGAAAAAAGATAGAAGAGTATAATACAAGAACTTTAATATATGGACATATATTAGACGGAGAGAAAACTATAGATGAAGTTTTAGTAGCGTATATGAAGGGTCCAAACTCATATACAACTGAAGATGTAATAGAAATAAATTGTCATGGAGGATTTATTTCTGTAAAGAAAATATTAGAATTAGTTTTATCTAAAGATGTTAGATTAGCAGATCAAGGTGAATTTACAAAGAGAGCATTTTTAAATGGAAGAATAGATTTAGCACAAGCGGAAGCAATTATAGATGTTATAAATGCAAAAACAGATATGGCTCATACTGTAGCTCAATCACAATTAGAGGGATCTTTATCTAATAAAATAAAAAGCTTAAGACATGATATAACAGAGATGTTAGCTCATATAACTGTTGCGATAGATTTTCCAGATGAAGATGTAGAGCACATAACTTATAATACATTAAAAGAAAGATCGTTAGAATTACAAAGAGAAATAAATACATTATATGATACTGCTGAGAGTGGAAAAATTCTTAGAGACGGATTAAAAACTGTAATAGTAGGTAAACCAAATGTTGGTAAATCATCATTATTAAATGCTGTATTAGGAGAAAATAGAGCTATTGTAACTGATATACCAGGTACAACTAGAGATATAATAGAAGAATTTGTAAATATAAAAGGTATACCTTTAAAAATAGTTGATACAGCAGGGATAAGAGAAACAGAAGATGTAGTCGAAAAAATAGGTGTCGAAAAATCAAAAGAATTTTTTAATTCTGCAGATTTATCAATAGTAGTTCTAGACTCTTCAAGAAAATTAGATGTAGAGGACATAGAAATACTAAAGGTTGTTCAACCTAATAAAACTATAGTCTTATTAAATAAAACAGATTTAAATCAAGTTATAGATATAGAAAAGGTAAAAGAATATATAGATGAAGAAAATATAATAAATATATCAGCATTACAAAATGAAGGTATAGAGAAAATACATGATAAAATAGAGGATATGGTATTTGCAGGTACGGTTAGAAATTCATCAGATTTAGTAGTAACGAATTCTAGACATAAAGATGCACTTTATAAAGCAAAACAATCAATAGCTGATGCAATAATGGCTATAGAATCATATATGCCACTAGATTTCATAGAAGTTGACTTCAAAAATATATGGGATTACTTAGGATATATAAATGGAGATACATTAACAGAAGACTTATTAGATACAATATTTAGTAACTTCTGTATAGGAAAATAAGCACTTATGTTTTTCGTGAAACATAAATGTTTTTTAAAGGAAAGGAGAATATATGTTAAATTTTGATGCAGGAAATTATGATGTAATAGTAGTTGGAGCAGGACATGCAGGATGCGAGGCCGCTTTAGCTGCCGCAAGAATGGGACACAAAACATTAGTAATAACACTTTCTTTAGATTCTATAGCGTTATTACCATGTAACCCTTCTATAGGAGGAACAGGTAAAGGACAATTAGTTAAAGAAATAGATGCCCTAGGTGGACAAATGGGTATTAATATAGATAAAACATTTATACAAAGTAGAATGTTAAATACTGCAAAAGGACCAGCAGTACACTCTTTAAGAGCTCAAGCAGATAAGGCTAGATACCATGAAGAGATGAAACAAACCTTAGAAAATGAACCGAACTTAGATATTGTAATGGATGAAGTTGTAGATATAATAAGTGAAGATAATGTTGTTAAAGGTGTAGTAACGAAGCTAGGATGTATATACAATGCTAAAGCAGTTGTATTAGCAACAGGGGTATACTTAAATTCGAAAATATATATGGGAGAAGTTGCCTTTAATGAAGGTCCTAATGCATTAGGATATAGCAAATTCCTAACTGATAAACTTGTAGATTTAGGATTAAGAATGAGAAGATTTAAAACTGGAACTCCAGCTAGGATAAATAGAGATAGTATAGATTTTTCTGTTATGGAGATACAAGAGGGAGATAAGCGTGTAACACCATTTTCATTCTTAAATGATGAGTTAGATAGAGAGCAAGAGCCTTGTTACTTAACAAGAACAAACATGCATACACATGAAATTATTAGAAATAACTTAGGAAGATCTCCTATGTATGCAGGAGAGATAGACAGTACAGGAGCTAGATATTGCCCATCAATAGAAGATAAAATAGTAAGATTTAGTGATAAAGAGTCACATCAAATATTTATAGAGCCAGAAGGTGAGAGCACTAAGGAAATGTATATCCAAGGTATATCAACAAGCTTACCTTATGAAGTACAAATACAAATGTATAAAAGCGTAAAAGGTCTTGAAAATGCTAGAATAATGAGACCTGCATATGCAATAGAGTATGATTGCATAGATCCAACACAATTAAAAATAACTCTTGAAATAAAAGGGGTAGAAAACTTATTTAGTGCTGGACAATTTAACGGAACATCAGGGTATGAAGAGGCTGCATCTCAAGGATTAATAGCAGGTATAAATGCAGCTTTAAAAATAGAAGGAAAAGATCCATTAGTATTAGATAGATCAGAAGCATATATAGGTGTTTTATTAGATGATTTAGTTACAAAAGGAACTAATGAACCGTATAGAATGATGACATCTAGATGTGAATACAGATTATACTTAAGACAAGATAATGCAGATATGAGACTTACTCAAATTGGATATGATATAGGTCTTGTAGATGAAGATAGATACAATAAATATACAGATAAAAAAGATTTAATAGATAAAGAATTAGAAAGATTAAAAACAGAAAGAATCACCCCTAAAGAAGTTAACCATCTACTAGAAGAAAAGGGAGCTTCTCCTATAAAAGTTGGATACTGTTTATATGAATTCTTAAAAAGACCAGAAGTTGATTATGAAATGATAGAGGCTGCAGGAAAAGGTGCTGGAGAAGACGTTCCGTATGCTATAAAAGAACAGTGTGTAATCATGACTAAATACGAGGGTTATATAGATAAACAATTAAAACAAATAGATCAGTTTAAAAAATTAGAAAATAAAAAGCTAAGTGAAGACTTAAATTACTCATCGATAGATGGACTAAGAATAGAAGCTAGACAAAAACTAGATGCAATAAAACCTAGATCAATAGGGCAAGCATCTCGTATATCTGGAGTATCACCAGCTGATATATCAGTTTTACTTATCTATCTTGAACAACAAAGAAGAGGTAGAGGTGAAAGAAATGAATAATGCTGAAATACTAAAAAAAGGTATAGAAGAATTAGGAATAAATTGTACCGATGAAACTATAGATAAATTTAGGATTTATAGAGAAATATTAGTTGATTGGAACCAAAAGATGAATTTAACTGGCATAGAGGAAGAAAAAGAAGTGTATATAAAGCACTTTTTAGATTCTGTAGCTGCAGTTAAAAAAGGATATATAAAAGATGGAATGTCTATAATAGATGTTGGTACTGGAGCAGGATTTCCAGGATTACCACTAAGGATATGCTTAGAGAACACTAAAGTTACACTTTTAGATTCTTTAAATAAAAGAATAAACTTTTTAGATGAAGTATGTAAAAATATAGATATAGAAAATATTGAACTAATACACGGAAGAGCAGAAGATTTTGGAAAAGATGAAAACTATAGAGAGCAATATGATGTAGCTACAGCTAGAGCAGTTGCAGGATTACCTATTTTAATGGAGTTTTGTGTGCCTTTTGTAAAGGTAGGCGGATATTTTATATGCTTAAAAGGGCCAAATGCAGACACGGAACTAGAAGAATCTGCAAAAGCAATGGAAGTGCTAGGATTAGAATTTGTTGAAAAAATAGATGTAGAGCTTCCAGAAACAGATTTAAAACATAATATAGTTGTCTTTAAAAAGGTAAATAATACGCCAGCAAAATACCCAAGAAAAGCTGGAAAACCAGTAAAAAGCCCGATAAAATAGAATTAAAACTTAATATTTCCAAAGAAATATTTTAAAAATATATGTTAAATAAAATATTTTAGAAGGAATATGTAAGTAAATGCAGAAATAGTATACACATAAGTAACTAAGGTAATTTCGTGTTTTAAATATATTTAGTTTTGGATGAGAGAGGGATGTTATGGAAGATAAAAGAGTGATGGAGATACCTATAAATAATATAGTTCCAAATCCATACCAACCAAGAAGAGTATTTTCACAATCAGCATTAGAAGAATTAAGTGAATCTATAAAGGTATATGGTATTTTACAGCCTATAACTGTTAGGAGTAAAAGTAACGATGAATATGAACTAGTAGCGGGAGAAAGAAGACTAAGAGCATCTAAATTAGCTGGATTAGAGACTATTCCTGTTATAATAAATAATATGTCTGATGAATCTTCTGCAGTATTAGCATTATTAGAAAACTTGCAAAGAGAAGATTTGAATTTTATAGAAGAAGCTATGGGATATGAAAATTTAATAAAAGAACACAGCTTTACGCAACAACAACTTGCAGAAAAGCTAGGTAAGAATCAATCTACAATAGCTAATAAAATTAGAATACTAAGATTACCTACAGATATTAAAATAAAATTAGTAGAAAATAGCTTAACAGAAAGACATGCTAGAGCTTTATTAAAATTACCTAATGAAGAAATGATGAGAGAAGTTTTAGAAAAGGTAATTAAAGGCGATTTGAATGTTAAAAAAACAGAAAAACTAATAGCAGATATATTAGAAGATATTAAACAACCTAAAGATAGTGAAGATAAAAAGCAAACTGTAAAAGGCATAATGGGAATGAGAATTTATCTAAATACTATAAAACAAGCTTATGAGGCTATAACTAACACAGGATTAGAAGCCAAATATAAAGAAGTTGATAAGGGTGACCATATAGAGGTTGTTGTAAAGATTCCTAAAAAATAAGAGATTACTGCTTAGCAGTAATCTTTTTTTAAAAGGTTAAAGGGGGTAAGACTTATGGGAAAGGTAATAGCAGTTTTTAATCAAAAAGGTGGAGTTGGAAAAACAACTACAAATGTAAATTTAAGTGCAAGTGTAGCTAAAATGGGAAAAAAAGTTTTGGTTTTAGATTTAGATCCACAAGGAAATTCCACTAGTGGATATGGAATAGAAAAAAGCGAGGTTGAAAATACTATCTATGAAGTATTGATAAACAGCGATAATATAGAAGAGGCAATAATTAAAACGGAGTTTGAAAATATTGATATAGTTGCATCAGCAACAGAGTTGGCTGGAGCAGAAATAGAGTTTACGAGTGTAGAAGAAAGAGAATATATATTAAAAAAGGCCATAGATAAAATAAGAGATAATTACGATTATATATTCATAGATTGTCCTCCATCTCTAGGAATGTTGACTATCAACTGCCTAACGGCAGTTGATAGTGTGCTAATACCTATACAGTGTGAATACTATGCATTAGAAGGTGTTAGTCAGTTAATGGAAACAATATCACTAATAAAACGAAGTCTAAATCCAAATTTGGAAATACAGGGAGTAGTTTTAAGTATGTTTGACGGAAGGGCAAATCTATCTATACAAGTTGTAGAAGAAGTTAAAAAGTATTTTAAGGGAAGTGTATATACTACCTTAATACCTAGAAATGTAAGACTTGCAGAAGCTCCAAGTCATGGAAAACCAGCTATCTACTATGATGCAAGATGTAAAGGGGCAGTTGCGTACTTAGAATTAGCAGAAGAATTTATAGATTTAGAGGAGGATGTGATATAGAATGGAAAAAAATACGAGACGATCAAATAGATTAGGAAAAGGTCTAGGAGCATTGATTCCTAATATAAAAGAAGATATAGATTCAAAAGATATTGTTAATATAGATATAAATAAAATTTATGCAAATCCAGATCAACCAAGAAAAGTTTTTGACATAGACAAGATAGAAGTATTATCAAACTCTATAAAAAATTATGGAATACTTCAACCTATAGTTGTAAAGCCAGATGAATCTGGAAAATATATGATAATAGCTGGAGAAAGAAGATACAGAGCATCAAGAAAAGCAAAATTAAAAGAAATGCCGGCTGTTATAAAAGATATACCTATGAAAGATTTAATGGAAATTGCATTAATAGAAAATTTACAGAGAGAAGATCTAAATGCAATAGAAGAGGCATTAGCTTACAAGAGTTTAATAGATCATTATAAAGTTACTCAAGAAGAAATATCAGAGGCTGTGGGAAAAAGTAGACCACACATAACAAATACTTTAAGACTTTTAAATTTAAGTAAGAATGTAATGGCAATGGTAGAGTCAAATAGAATAACTCCAGGGCACGGTAAAGCATTGCTTAGAATACCAAATCAGGATACTCAATTAGAGATAGCTAATAGAATAACAGAAGAAGAATTATCTGTGAGAGAAACTGAAAGAATAGCTAAAAAAATACTTGAGAATGAAAATACAGGTGATGAAAAAAAGACAAAACCAAAAGATATATTTATAGTAGATGTAGAAGAAAGATTAACTAATGTATTTGGAACAAAAGTAAATATATCCAAAGGTAAGAAAAAAGGAAAGATAGAAATAGAGTATTATAATGACGAAGACTTAAATAGTATAGTATCATTATTACTAGAAGGACAAGAAGCATAAGAGAGGGGACTTAATATGATTTACTTAGATAATGCAGCTACAACATTTCCAAAACCAAGACAAGTGTATGAAGCAGTTTTAGATTGTATGGAAAACTATGGAGCTAATCCAGGGAGAGCAGGCCATAAGTTAGCAATGAGAGCAGGAAGAGAGATATATGAATGCAGAGAAAACATAGCTAAACTTTTAAATGTGACAAATCCAATGAGTATTATATTTACTCATAATGCAACAGATTCTTTAAACCTGGCTATAAAAGGTGTTGTTAAGTCTGGAGATCATATTATAACAACTAGTGTTGAACATAACTCAGTAATAAGACCTATAAAAGCATTAGAAAAAAAGGGAATAGAAAATACTATAGTTAAATGTGATAAATATGGACAATTAAATCCTGAGGATATAAAGAAAGCCATAAAACCTAATACTAAACTTATTGTTACAACTCATGCATCTAATGTATGTGGAACAATAATAGATATAGAATCAGTTGGGAGTATAGCTAAAGAAAATAATATACTATACTTAGTTGATGCATCACAGACACTAGGAGTATATGATGTGGATGTTCAAAAAATTAATGTTGATATGATAGCAGCTCCAGGGCATAAATGTTTACTTGGACCGCAAGGAACAGGAATATTATACATAAGAGAAGGAATAGACGTTAATATCTTAAAAGAAGGTGGAACAGGAAGTAATTCAGAAGAATTATTTCAACCAAATATGATGCCTGATAGATATGAGTCAGGGACACATAATACGCCAGGATTAGCTGGATTGAATGCTGGGGTTAAGTTTGTTTTAGAAACAGGAATAGATAAAATAAGAGAACATGAAGAACAATTATGCGAATATATGTTAAAAAAATTAAAAGAGGTTCCTGATATAAAAATATATGGACCAATGGATAGTAAGAAAAGAGCAGCTGTAATTTCTATAAATATAGGAGATATAGATTCTGGGGAGTTAACATTTATATTAGATGATATGTATGATATTGAAACAAGATCTGGAATACATTGTTCTCCTCTTGCGCATGAAACATTAGGAACTCTAAGACAAGGTACTGTAAGATTTAGTTTAGGATATTTTAATACAGAAGAAGAAATAGAAAAAACTGTAGAAGCTTTAAAAGAGATAGGGAAAGAGATAAATAATTAAAAAACAGACTTACTTAAAAATTTTAAGTAAGTCTGTTTTTTAATTTTAAAAGGCAAAAATCATGTAAAAAAATAGTGAAAATTTGTAAAAATATAAAAATATATTAAGCATAAACAAATAAAATAGTGTATTTATGATAAATATA
Source organism: Paraclostridium sp. (assembly GCF_051657365.1). Lineage (NCBI taxonomy): Bacteria > Bacillati > Bacillota > Clostridia > Peptostreptococcales > Peptostreptococcaceae > Paraclostridium > Paraclostridium sp. The sequence goes on along the minus strand of NZ_JBOFKN010000173.1, from coordinate 11,812 downwards.
AGTTATAATTTGATTATAAGAAAATGTTTTCTAGGGGGGCAGACATGGAAATTCTAAGCTTAGGAGAGAAAATTAAAAAGTTAAGAAAAGAGAAGAATTTAACATTAAAGGAACTAGCTGGAGAAAGAATAACTGCAGCACAAATAAGTCATATAGAAAGAGATAAGTCGCATACCAGTTATGAACTTTTAGAATATTTAGCTAGTCGTCTAGAGGTTAGTGTAGATTACTTACTAGAAACAAAAGAAATGCAAGCTAAAAAATTAACTGATAATTTAATAATACAAAGTGAAATTTATATAAAGTGTAAGGAATTAGAGAAGTCTAAGGAAGAAATAAAGAAAGTAATGTCTATATGTACTGAATATCAACTTATAGATAACTACGGTAAATGTAATTTATTACTTGCTACGATAAATTTAAAACAAAAGGACTATAATGCAGCTATAATTAATTTTGAAAAATCATTATATTTTTTCATACAAAACAATGATAAAGAAAATATAGCTAGATGTTATATAAACATAGGGAAAATATACATTGAGGAAAATTTCCACAAAGGGGCATTAAGCAATTTTAAATTTGCAGAAGAAATATTAGAGGAAAATAAATTAAATGATATGTATATTAAGAAAGATTTATATAGTAACATATCATTTTGTTATACACAGTTAAATAAAGATGATGAAGCATTAGAATACATAGAAAAAATTAAAAGCTTAGATATTTTAGTTAACTGTAAAGAAGAAGCTGAGTTAATGGTGTCGAAAGCTAACAAATTAATGGGAATGGGCAAGTATGAGGAAGCAAGGCAACAATTTAAGACAGCTTTAGATTTATTAGAAAAAGAAGATAATAAAACGGATTTAGCTAATGTTTATTTAAGAGTTTGTGAGGTATATGAAAGTATAGGAGATAGTGAAAAAGCTTTAGAATATTCTAGAAAAGCATATGATATAAAAAAATATGATGAAGACGACTGTTCTATGGATGTAATAATAAAAATAATACAATCATATATAAAAATGGATAATTATGAAGAAGCTAGAAAATATTCTAAATTAGCACTGGCAAGTGCTATAAAAGTTAAAAATAAATACTTTGAATATCAATCGCTTAAATATTATTCTCAAATATATAAGAAAGAAGATAATAATAAATTAGCAATAGAATATTTGCTTAAATGCATAAGTATAATAAAAGATTTAAAAGACAGAAAAACTCTTGCTGATTTATATATAGAGCTAGGAAAATTATATGCAGATATATCTAAGGAAAAAGAATTAGAGTATTATCAAAAAGGTGTTTGCTTATATCAAAATTTAGAAATTATCTAAAAAGACTCTTTTTAAAGGAGTCTTTTCTTTTTATATAGAAATTATTAATATTAAAACTTTGGGGGGAAATAAATGAAAAATAAGTGGAAAGTATTAGTTATATTGTTACTTTTAATATTAATAAATCCTAAAACATTCAGCATCTTAAGTGAAAGTTTAAATAAAAAATCTACAGATATAGAAACTATAACAAGTATTGATATATCTAGTGATTTTGATTTTATAGAATATGATGGTAATTTAGTTTACTACAATGATAAAACTATAAAAAGTGTAAATAAGAATGGGGAAGAAAATTTTAAATTAAATCTTAAAGTTAATAACATAAACTTAGAAAGTAATAAATTTATAGATATATTAGACAAAGAGAGCAATACTGTTTACAGTATAGATAAAAAAGGTAAAGTAGCATTTAAAAAAAATATGAAAAAAGATAGCTTGATATATAAGAGTATAGAAAATGATTGCTACATATATGCATATAGGAAAGAAAATAAAAATATAGTCAATATATATGATTATGAGTTTAATTTAATCAAGTCTATAAATATTGACGGAATGATAACAGATATAGAATATTCATCTAATCAAATTTACATAGCCTCAATTAATACTGAAAAAAAATTAAATGGGACTATTGCTTGTTATGACTATAATGGGAATTTAAAGTATAAAAAGGATACAAGTGAGTCAATAGTAATGGATTTAATTAAAGAAAGTAAAAACATATATTCTATTGAAACAAATAAAATAACCAAAATGGATATGGAATTGAAAATTATAAATGAATTTCCAGTTAAGGATATAAAAGCTTATAGTAATATATATAAAGATAGCATTTATGTAATAGAAGCTGATGGGAACGTAAAATTTATTAATAAAGATGTAAAACCTATAAATATGGCTGAAAAAAATCTAACAGAAGTTGTAAATTTTGAAGATACAGCAATTTTTGCTACAAATAATAAGTTAATTACAAAAAAAGGTGTAGAGTTAAAGAGTTTTAAAGAGAAAATTAAGCATATACAATTAATAGAAGAAAATATACTGATAGTTCAACTAGAAAATTCTATACATGTAATTAATATAAAATAAATAATAGTTAGCTTTTATAATAGACTATATTCTTATAGAAATAACCTATAACAAAATATAATCATCTATGTTAAAATTAAGGAAGTATTATATTAAGGAGATGAGTATTCATGAGAATAGAGTTAGATGCAAGAGGATTAGCATGTCCTAAGCCAGTTATAAATACGAAAAAAGAACTAGATAATATAGCTCAAGGGGTAGTAGTTGTAACTGTAGATAATGAAATGGCTAAAGAAAACATTTTAAAATTAGTAAAATCGATGAATTACGAAGCGAATATATTGAAATCAGAAAAAGATTCAATTTGTATAGAGATTATAAAAGGTGAAAATGTTATAATAGAAGAAAAATCACAAGAGTCTTTATCGGATACATGTATATTTATAAATTCAGATAAAATGGGAAATGGAAATGATGAATTAGGACATGTTCTTATGAAAGGTTATATATATACCTTAACAGAGAGTAAACCATATCCAAAGAGTATACTACTTGTTAATAGTGGAATAAAACTAACAACTGAAAATGAAGCTACAGTAGAAAATCTAAAAATATTACAAGAGTCAGGTGTAGAAATTTTATCTTGTGGTACATGTTTAGATTACTACGATCTAAAGGATGCTTTAAAAGTTGGAACGGTAACGAACATGTATACAATAGTAGAAACAATGAATAATTCATCAAAAACTATATCTATATAAATAATAAAGACTACATAATAAAGATTGTGTAGTCTTTATTTAGTAATATAATCAATATATAAAGGCATAGAAAGGAATAATAAAAATGAATGAAATGTATATAGTGGCATTTAACTCAACACACCATGCAATAAGAACGGACAAGGTTTTAAATGAAAAAGATATAAAGGTAACAACTTTACCAACACCTAGAGAAATAAGCTCAAGTTGTGGGATATCAGTAAGATTTCTAAAAGATGATATGGATACTATAGTAGAAACACTTGAAGAAAATGAAATTTTATACCATGGAGTATTTAAAGTTTGTAGAGTAAGTGGAGGCCAAAAGGAAATAACTAAGTTAAGATAGGAGTGATATTGATGCCAATGAAATTAAATGTGGGCGATATTGTAGAATTAAAGAAACAACATCCCTGTGGATGCAAGGATTTTGAAATAACTAGAGCAGGTATGGATTTTAAAATAAAGTGTGTAAAATGTCTAAGAATAGTTCAATTAGATAGAGAAACTTTAGAAAAAAGAATAAAAAAAGTAAAAGTACTGTAAAGAAACGTTTTCATTTGGTATAATTAAGATGGGAAAACATTTTACCAAGGGGGAAACTTAAATATGGCTATCAAATTTGCAAAAAGAATGGATGGATTAAAAGGATCTGAAATTCGTGAACTTTTAAAGTTAACAGAAAAACCTGAAGTAATATCTTTTGCGGGAGGGCTTCCAGCTCCAGAGTTATTTCCAGTAGAAGAAATGAAGGAAATATCAAGATTGGTTCTAGAAGAATCAGGAAGAGAAGCTCTACAATATACAACAACAGAAGGATTTGGACCACTAAGAGAACAAATAGCAGAGAGAATGAATAGAAAACTACAAACTAGTATCTCAAAAGATGATTTACTAATAACAAGTGGATCTCAACAGGGATTAGATTTTGCAGGTAAAATATTCTTAAATGAAGACGATGTAGTTCTAGTTGAGAGTCCTTCGTACTTAGGAGCATTAAATGCTTTTAAGGCATATTGTCCAAAGTTTATAGAGGTTCCAACTGATAAGGATGGAATGATAATTGAAGAGTTAGAAAAGATATTAGAAACAACAGAAAATGTAAAGATGATATATGTTATACCGGATTTCCAAAATCCAACAGGCAAAACATGGTCTATGGATAGACGTAATAAATTCATGGATGTCATAAATAAGTTTGAAATACCAGTAGTAGAGGACAATCCATATGGTGAGTTAAGATTTGAAGGGGATGTATTACCATCTTTAAAATCAATGGATGAAAAAGGATTAATTATATTCCTAGGTTCTTTCTCAAAAATATTCTGCCCAGGATATAGAATAGGATGGGTTTGTGCATCACCTGAAATACTATCTAAGTTTATATTTGTTAAGCAAGGATCAGATTTACAAGCATCTACAATATCTCAAAGAGAAGTAAGTAAATTTATAGATGTTTATGATTTAGATGCACATGTTGAAAAGATAAAAACAGTTTACAAAAAGCGTAGAGACTTAATGTTAAAAACTATAGACGAATGTTTCCCAGAAGGAATAGAACATACATATCCAGAAGGTGGTTTATTTACTTGGATAGACTTACCTAAGCATTTAGATGCTAAAAAAATAATGGAAAAATGTTTAGCAAATAATGTTGCTTATGTTCCAGGCGGATCTTTCTTCCCTAATGGAGGTAAAGAAAATACATTTAGATTAAACTACTCTAATATGCCTGATGAAAAAATCGTTGAAGGAGTTAAGAGATTAGCTGATGCTTTAAACGAAGCGCTTTTAGAAGATGTAAATGCATAAATAAAAAAAGTGGCCATTTGGCCACTTTTTTTATTTGGAGATTAAGATCAAATATATTTAAGTTATGGGATATATATAATATACTTAACAAAATTAACAAAATTATGCGCTAATAACTGTATTTATTAATTCGATTTGATTATTAAATACTATAATAGTATAGAATAAAATTAAATTGACAATTTATTTTAGAAGTGATAAAATGTGTAAAGTATGAGATTTTAATCTCATTTCTCTGCTCTGCGTAGCAGAGCCGTAAAGTCCAAAGGGAGGTGAAATGTATGAAGAATTATGAATTAGTTTTCGTAGTAAAACCTAATGCAGATGAGGAAATAAAAACAGCTGTATTAAACAAGGTTAAAGAAGTAGTAGCTACTGAAGGTGAAGTTGAGAAAGTTGATGTTTGGGGTACTAAGAAATTAGCATATCCAATAGCTAAATTCACTGAAGGTTACTATGTATTAGTTAACTTTAAGTCAGGTGTTGATGTTCCTAAGGAAATAGACAGAAACTTAAAGATAAACGAGAACGTAATAAGACATATGATAGTTGTTGCTTAATAACTAATATATAAATTTTACGTAAATAGGCGGTGTTTAAATGAATCATGTTGTATTAGTGGGAAGATTAACGAAGGATCCTGAGTTAAGATACATCCCAGGAACAGGAACAGCCGTTGCAACATTTAGTATTGCCATCGATAGAGACTACTCTAAAAAAGATGGTACTAGAGAAACAGATTTTATACCAGTTGAAGTAATGGGAAAACCTGCTGAATTTTGTGCAAACTATATATCAAAAGGTAGATTGGTTGCAATACAAGGTTCTATAAGAGTAGATAACTACCAAACTCAATCAGGTGAAAGAAGAACTTTTACTAAGGTGAGTGCACGAAATATACAAGCCTTAGATAGTAATAAAAATAGATCGGATAGTCCATATCCAAGTCAAAATCAAAATCAAGGTTTCGAGCCTAGCTTTGAACCAAGCTTTGAGCCTACAGGATTAGATCCTCAAGGATTCCAAGCGATAGATGATGATGACATACCATTCTAAAAAGGAGGGAAACTACTATGATAAACAAAAAGAGACGTAAGAAAAAAAGAGTTTGTCAATTCTGTGCAGATAAAAATGCTAAGATAGACTACAAAAACACTCAAAGATTACAAAAATACGTAACTGAAAGAGGTAAGATATTACCTAGAAGAATAGCTGGTACTTGTGCTAAGCATCAAAGAGAGCTAACAGTTGCTATAAAAAGAGCTAGAAACTTAGCTTTATTACCATATACATTAGACTAAGAAAAGGACGAGCCTTTAAGGGCTCGTTTTTTTTATTGGTTAAAACTACTATAATTTATGATATAATGTTTATATATTAAGGAGGGGGGAAACATTGAGACTAGATAAAAATTCAGAGATAACGAAGAATATAAAAATAATTGAATGGATGAAAACCGAATTAATTATTAGTTTAGGGGATTTGTTTAATCTTTTATTTAAAGGGACTAGGCCAGTGGATCAAATATTACAAGATACTCTAGCTAATATAGTAATGGTTACATATTTACTATCAAAGAGACTGGGGATCAGCTTTAAGGAAATAGATTATAAAATAAAGGACAAAATAAAAGAAGGAATAGAGGAAGACCATAGCGTCGAAAGATGGTATGGCGATTTATCTAATCTTAAAAATTACTTAGATAACAGGGAGTGATATTAAATTGAATGATAGAGCTAAATTAACTCAAGCGGCTATAATTACAGTATTAGCTATAGCACTATGTCTTGCTACTGTATACATTCCGTTTATAGGGTTACTAGTGTTTATTATTCCTGTTCCATATGCGATAATCTCAACAATGACAGGACATAAATACGCATTAATATCAGCTATATCCTCTTTTTTTATATTGATGTTAACCGTTAATTTCGTATATGCTTTAAATTTAGTTATAATAAGTATATTACCAGGGATAGCAATTGGATATAAAATTAATAAAGATAGCAAAAAAGAAGGATCAAATAAAAACTTCACACCAATATACTTTGGAACAGTAGCATTTACATTATCTATAATTGTATTTTTCATGATGGCTAAAGCAGTCTTTAACATAGATTTATTAGGTCAATTATCAGAAATGATAAAGAAAAGTGTAGAAATTCAATTTGAGATTATGAAAAGTGCTAATATGATGCCAAAAAGCGAAATTACATCTAAGGACATAGTTAGTTTTATGCAGAATATACTACCGACTATGTTATTTGTATACAGCATAATAGCATCACTAATAACATATTATGTAGAAGCGTTTATTTTAAGAAGAACTAAACAATTAAATTATAATTTACCAAAATTCTCAGGGTTTTATTTACCAGGAAATGCTATATTAACATCTCTTTTATTGTATTTATTAATAATGGGATTAGAAATGTTAAAAATAGGGTTATATACAGATATAATAATGTTAAATGTTCAATTGACATTTAGTGTGCTGTTCTTATTACAAGGGGTAGCTGTATCTGTTTATTATATAAAAGAATGGAGAAAAAAATCACCGAGAAAAATAGTATTTGCAGTTGTAGCGGTATTTTTACTATCAGGAACTATGATTTTAAGTTTTGTAGGAATGTTAGATAGTGCAATTGACTTTAGAAAGGTAAGAAACTACAAATCCACTTAGGAGGGTAGAAATGTTTGATAAGTCGACCTTTAAAATTAATATGCCAGAGATAAATGCATATATAGTGGTAATTGGAATTCTTAGTCTTATGTTAATGTACTTCAATATATACATAGGCAGTATTGTATTTATTTTATTTATATATATTGTTTTCCACAATTGGAGAGTAAGAGATATAAGAAGGAATGAATGGAATAAATATATTCAAGATTTAGCTGTAGATATAGATGAAGTTACTAAAAAAGCTATTTTAAATTTACCAATACCTTTATGCATTTTAGAATTCGATGGTAGTATTACATGGTATAATACTAAATTCCATGAAATGACAGATAAAGAAGATACCTTGGGTATGAATATAGAAACTCTTGTTAAGAATATAGACTTAAGAAAAGTTTTAAATGAAAATAAAGAATTATATACAGATATAAACTATAAAGATAGAAATTATACGATAGTTTATAATGTTGTGAAAAGTGATCAAGAAAATAAAACTAAATATTTAATGATGCTTTATTGGATTGATAAAACAGAATATTTAAATTTAAAAACTAAATATGATGAAGAAAGAAATGTAATAGCTACTATACAAGTAGATGGATATGAGGAAGTTTTACAAAGCGCACCAGAAGAAAGAAGACCTCTAATGAATGTTGAAATAGACAAAATTTTAGCTTCGCTAGAGTCAAGTTGTAATGGAGCACTTGAAAAGACATCGAAAGACAAGTATTTTTTAGTATTAAGTAAAGATGAACTTGATAAATTAGAAGCAGATAAATTTTCTATTTTAGATAAAATAAGAGAGATAGATGAAGGTAATAATTTACCTGTAACTATAAGTATGGGAATAGGAATAGAAGGAAAGACGATCAACGATAACTTTAAGTTAGCTAAAGGTGCACTGGACCTAGCTTTAGGTAGAGGTGGAGACCAAGCAGTAATAAAAACTAAGGATAGATCTATTTTCTATGGAGGAAAATCCAAGGCTGTTGAAAAGAAAACAAAAGTAAAATCTAGATTAATAGGTCATGCTCTTAGAGAAATTATATTAGAGAGTAAAGATATATATATAATGGGTCATAAATATCCAGACATGGATGCGATGGGTGCGGCTGTCGGTATTTATGATATATGTAAATCATGTAATAAAAATGCTAATATAGTTTTAAATAGTGCTAATGATTCTATTGAAGAATTTATTAATAGACTTAAAGGATCTGATTACTATCCTAATATATTTATAACTAAGGAAGATGCTATTAAGAATTGTGCTAAAAATACACTAGTAATTGTAGTGGATACACATAGACCAAACTTTACAGAATGTCCTGAACTTATAGGAATATCAGGAAAAGTTGTTGTAATTGATCACCATAGAAGAGGTGTAGAATTTATAAATGATACAGTTTTATTATTCCATGAAACTTATGTGTCATCAACTTGTGAGATGGTAACAGAGTTAGTTCAATATATGGAAGATGATGTTAAGGTAAACAAATTAACAGCTGAAGGTTTAATGGCAGGAATAAGTTTAGATACTAAGAACTTTGCTTTTAAGACTGGAGTTAGAACATTTGAAGCTGCATCTTATCTTAAAAAAGCAGGCGCTGATACTATAGAAGTTAAGAAGTTATTCAATTCAAACCTAAAAGACTTTATAGCTAAAGCTGAAATAATGCAAAGTACTAAAGTTATAAATAATAGAATTTGTTTAGCTTACTGTAAGGCTGATATAAATAATATAAATGTAGTTGTAGCTCAAGCTGCAGATGAGCTTTTAAGTATAAAAGATGTAGAAGCATCTTTTGTGTTAGGAAAAACTAAAAGTGGAACTATATTTATAAGTGCAAGGTCGCTAGGTTCTATCAATGTACATGTTTTAATGGAAAAATTAGGTGGCGGTGGCCATATTGATATAGCAGGAGCTCAGCTTGAAAATGTATCTTTAGAAGAAGCATACAAAATGGTATCAGATATCATAAAACAATATCTAGAGGAGGAAGAAGAGTAATGAAAGTTATATTATTAAAAGATATAAAAGGAACAGGAAAAAAAGGAGATATAAAAGAAGTTAGTGATGGATATGCTAGAAACTTTTTATTCCCTAAAAAATTAGCTGTTCAAGCAGGAAATACAGAAATAAAAGAATTAAATGAAAAGCAAAAATCTCAAGAAATAAAACAACAAAGAGAATATGAAGCAGCAGTTGAATTAGGAAAAAAAATGGAAGAAATGAATGTAACTATATACTCTAAAGCTGGAGATGGTGGAAGATTATTTGGTTCTATAACATCTAAAGATATAGCTGCTCAAATAAAGAAAGAACATGGTATAGAAGTAGATAAAAGAAAAGTTATATTAGATGAGCCTATAAGAACTTTAGGTTCAAGCTTCGTAGAAATAAAAATACATCAAAAAGTTGTGACTAAAATGAGAGTAGATGTAAAAGAAAAACAATAAGAAAAACACTAGAGGTGAGATAAATGGAGGATATAGGTAGAATTCCTCCACATAGTGTGGAGTCTGAGCAGTCTATATTAGGGTCTATACTATTAGATAAAGAGGCAATAATTACTGTTACAGAAACTATTCAGCCAGAAGATTTTTATAAAGAAGCACATAAAATCATTTATGAATGCATGATGAAATTAAACAATAAAAATGAGCCCATAGATTTAATAACTCTTACAGAGGAATTAAAAAAACAAGGTCATTTAGATGATATAGGTGGAATAAGTTATATAACTAGTTTATCAACAATAGTTCCAACTACTTCAAATGTAAAATATTATGCAGATATAGTAAAAGAAAAATCAGTTTTAAGAAAATTGATAAAAGTATCTAACGATATACTAAATTTAGGATACGATAGTTCTATAAAAGTAGAAGAAATTCTAGAAAAAGCAGAAAAACAAATATTTGATATATCTCAAGAGAAATCTAGTGAAGATTTTCAATCTATAAATTCAGTACTTATGGATACTTATGATATGATAGAAAAGTTATATACTAATAAAGAGGATATAACAGGGATAACTACTGGATTTGATGATTTAAATAAAAAAACTAATGGATTACAAAGAACTGACTTAATACTTATAGCAGCTCGTCCTGCCATGGGTAAAACTGCATTTTCATTAAACTTAGTGCAAAACTCAGCACTTAAGGGAGATGCATCAGTAGCAGTATTTAGTTTAGAGATGTCAAAAGAACAATTAGTTCAACGTATGTTATCTGCTCAATCACATGTAGAACTAAAGAAGATAAAAAATGGAAGTTTAGATGAAAATGACTGGCCTAGAATTATAGATGCTATGTCTGTTTTATCTAATGCAAACATATATATAGACGACACTCCTGGTATAAAAATCAGTGAGTTAAGATCAAAATGTAGAAAATTGAAAATTGAAAAAGGTTTAGATTTGATACTTATAGACTACCTTCAGCTTATGGAAGGTGATGGTGGTAATGAAAGTAGACAACAAGAAATATCTAAAATATCTAGATCTTTAAAGGTAATAGCGAAAGAGCTGAATTGCCCTGTTGTAGCCTTATCACAGTTATCACGTGCACCTGAACAAAGATCAGACCATAGACCGATGTTATCGGATTTAAGAGAATCTGGAGCAATAGAGCAGGATGCAGATATAGTTATGTTTTTATACAGAGATGAATATTACCATCCAGACTCTGATAGAAAAAATATAGGTGAAATTATCATAGCTAAAAATAGACATGGTGAAACAGGATCTGTTGAATTAGTTTGGTTAGGTGAAATACAGAAATTTGCAAATAAAGCTAGAGAAATGTAATAAAAATATCCACATGTTGATAATTTTTTAAAAAGATATCATATGTGGATATTTTAAAATTTTATAAATACTCACAATTTCCACAAGGTAAATGTGGATAAGTGTGAATAAAAAAAGCAAGCTATTTAAGCTTGCTTTCTTGGTTCATTAGTATAAATTATTATTTAACGGGGGAGAAAAAATGATAAATATAATATATATATATCCAAATATAAAATTTATAAACAATGAAATTAATATATGCAGAATTGTTGATAATAAAATAAAAGAAACTTTAGTTATATTTGGAATAAAAGAAGATAATAATTTAAATATATACATTACAAACACAATGACAGGGGATAATATATTTGTGACAAAAGAAAAAGATAT